>NZ_DBMAFI010000023.1:0-59315 GCF_057864385.1 Bilophila sp.
GGGTGGGGTTTGGGGAGGGGGAAGGGCCCCTTTTCCAAAAGGGGCCCTTCCCCCTCCCCAAACCAACTCCCTCCTTACGCCTTCGCCAGAGCCTGCTCCAGATCGGCGATGATGTCCTTGATGTTCTCGATGCCGACGGAGAGCCGCACCATGCCGGGGGTGATCCCGGCGCTGACAAGCTGCTCGTCGGTGAGCTGGCGATGCGTGGAGCTGGCGGGGTGCAGCACACAGGTGCGGATGTCCGCCACATGCACGAGCAGCGAGGCCATCTTGAGGCTGTCGATAAACCGGGCTCCGGCTTCGCGCCCGCCCTTGAGCGAGAAGGAGATCACGCCGCTGCACCCGTTGGGCAGGTATTTTGCGGCCCGCTCCTTGTAGGGGCTGCCGTCCAGCGTGGGGTAGCTCACGGATTCGACCTTGTCGTGCTTCTCAAGCCAGTGGGCGACGGCATCGGCGTTCCGGCTGTGGCGCTCAATGCGCAGGGGCAGGGTTTCAAGCCCCTGATTGATCAGGAAGGCCCCGAACGGCGTCTGACAGGCCCCCATATCCCGCATCATCTGCGTGCGCGCCTTGACGATATAGGCGGCCTTGCCGAAGGACTGCGTATAAATGGTTCCGTGGTAGGACTCGTCGGGCTCGGTGAATTCCGGGAACTTGCCGTTCGTCCAGTCGAAGGTTCCGCCGTCCACGATCACGCCGCCCATTTGCAGGGCGTGCCCGTCCATGTATTTGGTGGTCGAATGCACCACGATGTCCGCCCCAAATGCAATGGGGCGGCACAGAACCGGCGTGGCGAACGTGTTGTCCACGATCAGCGGCACGCCGTTCTTATGGGCGATGCGGGCGAACTTTTCGATGTCCAGCACTTCAATGCTCGGATTGGCGATGGTCTCGCCGAACAGCGCCTTGGTGTTGGGGCGGAACGCGGCCTGAATCTCCTCTTCGGAGGCTTCCGGGGACACGAAGGTCACTTCAATGCCGAGCCTCTTGAGCGTCACGGCGAACAGGTTCAGCGAGCCGCCGTAGATGGCGGAGGAGCTGACGATATGATCCCCGGCAGCGGCAAGCGTCAGGATGGAAAACGTGGTTGCGGCCTGCCCGGAAGCGGTGCACAGCGCCCCTACCCCGCCTTCCAGCATGGCGATCTTCTGCTCGACGGCGTCCACGGTAGGATTGCCGAGGCGGGTATAGAAGAATCCGGCTTCCTCAAGGTCAAACAGCTTGCTGACCTGTTCGGTCGACTCATACTTAAACGTTGTGCTCTGGCAGATGGGCAGGGTCTGCGGTTCGCCGTTTTTCGGGGAATACCCGGCATACAGGCATTGCGTTTCGATTTCCATTGTTCTCTCCGTTCAGGATGTTTCCTTCCGCAACCTGCGGACGGGTACGGCGTTCCCGGAAGCGTTTCCCGTGGGCATCCGCCCTTTCCGGGCGGCGGGCACATCTCCGCAAATGGGCTATAAATAAAGCGTGTTTCCGCGCGGATAAAAGATATATCACTATAGCTTGATATGTCAATTTAAAACAGCCCCCGCCGCCGGGATTCGACAACGCGGGCCGGGCGGAGTATGCTCTGCACGCTTCCCGTGCGGGATTTCCTTCTGCTGCGCCCCCCCTTTCCCGCACGCCCCAAAGAGACTCGGAGAAAGAACACCGTGGATCAGAAACGAAACCGCAAAACACTGAGCTGGTGCGGAAGCCGCAAACGCAAGGCCGCACGCACGCCATACGACGCCCGGATCACCGAATACGCCCATCAGGGCCACCTTGTCCCGCCCCGAAGCATCCTCAAAACGCCCGAACAGATCGCGGGCATCCGTGAAAGCGGCAAGATCAATATCGCCGTGCTTGACCATGTGGCGGCGCACATCAAGGCGGGCATGACCACCGCCGAAATCGACAGGCTGGTTTTTGAAAAGACCAAGGAACTCGGCGGCGTCCCCGCCCCGCTCGGCTACCGCGGATTCCCCAAGAGCACCTGCACCTCCATCAACGAGGAAGTCTGCCACGGCATCCCCTCCGACGATGTGGTGCTCAAAGATGGCGACATCGTCAATGTGGACGTTTCAACCATCTACAACAGCTACTTTTCCGACTCCTCGCGGATGTTCTGCATCGGCACAGTCAGCAGGGAAAAGCGCCGGCTCGTGGACGTGGCCCGCGAATGCGTGGAGCTGGGATTGCAGGAAGTGAAGCCGTGGGGCTTCCTCGGCGACATGGGGCAGGCCGTGCACGACAACGCGAAAAGGCACGGCTACAGCGTAGTCCGCGAAGTGGGCGGGCACGGCGTGGGCATCCGGTTCCATGAGGAGCCGTTCGTCAGCTACGTCACCAAGCGCGGGACGGACATGCTGCTGGTTCCCGGCATGATCTTTACCATCGAGCCGATGATCAACATGGGCAAGGATGCCGTCGTGTTGGACAAGGCCAACGGCTGGACGATCCGCACGGCGGACGGCGCGCCCTCCGCACAGTGGGAAATCATGGTGCTGGTCACGGAAGACGGGCACGAGGTGCTGGCCTACTGAGCGTCCATAGGGCCGCCTTCCCGCTCCGGGCGAAGGCGGCCTTTTCCAACCGGGCTTGCAGCGTATCCGATACCGGCGGCCTTCATCCAAAAGGACAGCCCTTGTCGTACCGCCTCCCCCGCAGCGCCTGAACATTCCGCAACCCACCGATACGCCAGCTTTTCTCTTTTGATCTATAGAAAATGGCTGATGCTTTTTCCTTGAAGTTCCAAAGAAATAACCGTCAAAATGCCTCAGCTATGGCTCCCGCCAAGGGGAAATCTGGAGAAAAAGGCTGTCTTTTCACCGCGCTATGGAGATGAAACTGCCACATACCTGACAGAGCCTTCTCTTTCACCAGCCCGGCAGGTTGGTTTTCGCCATGTCTGCCTCCACGTGCGGGTGGCTTACCGTGTTTCGAGGGACACCCCTGAAAAAAGAACGGCCCATAACGCTATCTCTTCAATAGGTTACGGGCCGCTCTGGAAAGTTCGGCTTTGAGCTTGGCGGAAGGGGAGGGATTTGAACCCCCGGACGCCTCACGACGTCAACGGTTTTCAAGACCGCCGCATTAAGCCGCTCTGCCACCCTTCCGCGGAGCCGTCCGGCAAGCGAACGGCAAGTACTGAACGTCATAAAGCGGAGCGGCCCGTGGGTCAAGCGAAAACAGAGGGCTTCCCCGCAGCCGCACACCTTGTTTTTCCCTTCCTTCCCTTGCGGTTCCCGTGGGGCTTTCGGTTTCATAAAAATCTTATACCGTTTTTTTGCATTTTTTTAGCCTTTCCAACACGGGTGATATATTGTACTGTATGACGATTTTGACAGAATTCGCATAGTTCGAGAAAAAAAGCACATTTCGGACCCACCCAGAATCTCCTGAAAAAGGAATGCGTTCCGCAAGGGCGCTTTTCAGGAACCATAGCTTTTTTGATCAGGCGTTTTTGTCAGGACGGCATGTTCGGCCGACGGCGGCCGACCGGGGCCATATGTTGCCAAGCGCTTGCCATGTCTTGTGTCTTGACACGTGTTTGCCCGGTCGCCTACACCATGATGACGGTGAAAAAGCGCGCCCGTTCCCCCTTGCGGGAAAAGGGCGCCAAGGACGGTTTTCCTGTCTCATGACGTGCCGCGGCCAAGAGGCGAATGGTTTTCAGCAACACAACCATTTCAAGAGGCGAAGGGTATGGAGGATAGGCAGAACAACGCGCCTTCCCACGAGAAGGCCCGCAGTCTGGCAAAACGACTTGAATTCGGTCCCGCACCGTTCATCGTCGGTCTTGTCGTTGCGCTCGTGTTTGGCTGGTGGATTTTCCCGGAACTTTTGTTCAGCAGACAGGATCAGCCTGTGCAGTTCAGCCATGAGACGCATCTCAAAGATGCTTCCCTGGACTGTTCGGTCTGTCACCATCTCCGTGCGGACGGGACGTTCGACGCCCTGCCCTCCACGAAGGACTGTGCGGTCTGCCACTCGCAGATGCTCGGCAAAAGCAAGGCCGAACGGGTCTTCTTCAACGAATACGTCAAGAAGGGCAAGGAAGTGGACTGGAAAGTCTACCAGAAGCAGCCTGACAACGTATTCTTCAGCCATGCCGTGCACTCGCTGGCGACCTGCAACAACTGTCATGAGTTCTCCGAGCGTGAGCTTTGTTCCTCGTGCCATCTCGACATGGCTTCCAGCAAAAAGCCGCCCGTGTTCCGCGAGAACAGGATCTCCGGCTACAGCCAGGACACCATGAAGATGTGGCAGTGTGAAGCATGCCATGCCAATCCCAATCACTTTGGCAGCACCAATGCCAGCAACGCGTGCTTTGTCTGCCACAAGTAAGGAGACACCAATGCTTGACAGACGAGGCTTTCTGAAATTCATCGGCGGGGCCGCCGTGGGTACGCTGGCGACTCCTGTGATCTGGAAGGGTTTGGACGATATCTCCATCTGGTCGCAAAACTGGCCGTGGATCCCTTCCCTGCAATACGGCAACAACGAAAACACGTATATCCGCACGGTCAGCAAGCTCTGCCCTTCCGCCGGGGCCACCAAAATCCGCCTCGTGGGCGGGCGTCCCGTGCGCGTCCTCAGCGATCCTGAGAGCCCGCTTGGCGGCGGCGTCACCGCGCTGGCCGCTACCGAAGTCCAGATGCGCTACAGCCCGGCCCGCCTCAAGCGGCCCCTGCTCCGCAGCCCGGACGGGGCCTACGGGGAAATCACGTGGGAAGAGGCTGAAAAGCTGCTGCTCGAAAAACTCGCCGCAGCCAAGAAACAGGCCGGGTGTGACCATGACAGCGTGGTCTGCATTTCCGGCGACGAAAACGGCACCATGAACGAGCTGCTCGCGGGCTTTGCCGCCCAGACCGGCTCAGGCCACTTCTTCGCCATGCCCAGCGATGCGCAGACCACCGCGCAGGCGTGGAGGCTCATGGGTGGGCGCGGGCGCGTCGGCTTCGACATCCCCAACAGCGACTACGTCTTCGCCGTCGGCGCCAACGTGCTGGAAACGTGGGGCCCGGTGGTCGTCAACCGCCACGCGTGGGGGCAGGCCCGTCCCGCGGGCGCCGAACCCGCCATGCGCCTGGCCTATGCCGGGCCCGTGCAGAACAACACGGCCGCGGGCGCCGATCTCTGGCTGCCCATCAAGCCCGGCACGGAACTGTTCCTGCTCCTTGGCGTCGCCCGCCAGCTCATCAAGGACGGCGTGGCCGCCCCCGCCAAAGGGCTGGATGAATTCGTGGAGCTGGTCGCCAAATGGACGCCGGAAAAGGTCTGCGCAATCACGGGCCTCATGCCCGAACGCTTCGCCGCCGTCGTCGAAGGGCTCAAGAAGGCCAAGAAGCCCCTCGTGGTCGTCGGTTCCGAGATGGATCAGGGCGGCGGCACCGCCCCCGTCCGCATCGGCATGGCGATCAACATGCTTCTCGACCGCGTAAACAAGGAAGGCGGGATGCGCGTTATCCCGCTGGCCCCCGCCGCGGTGAAAGGTTCCGCATCCTATGACGTGCTCATGCAGGGCGACCTTGTCAGCTACGCCGCTGAAATGGCGCAGGGGAACAGGCCCGAAGTGGGCGTCCTCATGATCTATGAGGCAAACCCCGTCTATGCCCTGCCCGGCAAGGACATTGAAGCCGTCTTCAAGAAAAGCGGCTTCTCGGTGGCCTTCACCTGCTTCTTCGATGAAACCGCCCGCCGCTGCGATCTCGTGCTGCCCAACGCCCTGGGCCTCGAACGCTACGACGACGTGGCCGACCCCTTCGGCTACGGCAAATTCGTCTACGCGCTGGTTCGCCCCGTGGCCGAGCCGCTCTATCAGGCGCGGCCCGCCGGCGACGTGATCATCGACATGGCCTACAAGCTCGGCATCAACCTCGGCGTTTCCGACGTCGTGACCATGCTCAAGACCAAAGCCTTCAACATGGGCGCCGACTGGGGCTCCCTGAGCGACGGCAACGTCTACGTCAGCGACATCGTGGTTCCCCAAAAGGTATTGAAAGAGCTCTTGGAGTACGGCTCAGGCTCCGAACTCTCCGCCGCCATCGAGAAGGCCGAAGCCCAAGCCTCCTCCGGCAAGGGGCTGGCCGTGGCCTTCGTGAGCAAGCTTGGCCTCGGCACGCCCGAAACCGCCATCCCGCCCTTCAACACCAAGCTCATCACCAACGATGAACTGGACAAAAACGTGCTCGTCGCCGCCGTCAACGGGGCCACGCTCAAAAAGCTCGGCCTGTACGAGGGCAACCGCGTCGTCCTGACCGGCAAGGCCGGGAAGGTTATGGCGAAGATCCGCGTCTTTGAAGGCGTTACCGACGATACCGTAGCGTTGACCATGGGCTTCGGGCATACGGCTTTCGGGGAGTTCAACGACGGCAAGGGCATGGACGTTATGGCCCTCGTCACGCCCTCTTTCGAGCCCGGTTCCGGCCTCTCCGTCTGGAACGATACCCGCGTGAACGTCGCCCAAGCATAAGGATTCGTAATCATGTCCGAAGTGAAAGAATTCGACATCAAATGGACAATGGTCGTCGATCTTGACAAGTGCACGGGCTGCGGCGCCTGCATGGTGGCCTGCCAAGCCGAAAACAATGTCGCCCCCAACCCCGACGGCACGAACAAGGTCCGCTCCATCAACTGGATGAAGGTGTACCGCCTCTCCAACAATAAACCGTTCCCGGAACACGACACGGCCTACCTGCCCCGCCCCTGCATGCAGTGCGGGAAGCCCTCCTGCGTGTCCGTCTGCCCCGTCGTCGCCACCGACAAGAACGAAGAGGGCGGCATCGTCAGCCAGGTCTATCCCCGCTGCATCGGCTGCCGGTACTGCATGGCCTCATGCCCTTACCATGCCCGTTACTTCAACTGGTATGATCCGATCTGGCCGGAAGGCATGGAAAAAACCCTTACCCCGGACGTTTCCGTACGTCCCCGCGGCGTGGTGGAGAAGTGCACCTTCTGCCATCACCGCTGGATGAAGGCCAAGGACAAGGCCATTGCCGAGGGGCGCAACCCCTACGATCTGGCCGATGGGGAATATGTGACCTCCTGCACCGAGGTATGCCCCAACGGGGCAATCTCCTTCGGCGATTCCAAGAATCCCGAACACAAGGTGTATGAGCTGATCCGGAGCCCCCACGCCTTCCGCCTTCTGGAGCGCCTGGGAACCGACCCGCAGGTGTACTACCTGAGCAAGCGCGAATGGGTGCGCCGTCAGGGCGACAACTACCTGGAAAACGAAAAGACCAAGGGGTAGGTCAATGGAAGTGAAAAACTACAACCAGCCCGTCGACGCCGCCCTCTTCCCTGAAGGGTGCCCGCGTTGTTCGCTGCTGAAATTCCTGCTGCATCTTGTTCCCGTGGCCGCGGTCGGCCTGTGGGGCGCCTATGCCGCCTTCCGCGTCCTTGCCTATGGCCTCGGCGAAACCGGCCTTGACGACTACTTCGGGTTCGGCCTCTGGATCACCTTCGACCTCGCCGTCATCGCCCTCGGCGCGGGCGCGTTCTTCACCGGCGCGCTGCGCTACCTGCTGAACATCGACGCCTTGAAGAACATCATCAACCTGACGGTCGTGGTGGGCTTCCTGTGCTACTCCGGCGCCATGCTGGTGCTCGTTCTCGACATCGGCCAGCCGCTCCGCGCATGGTTCGGCTACTGGCATCCGAACGTCCACTCCATGCTGACCGAAGTCATCTTCTGCATCACCTGCTACTGCACCGTGCTCATCATCGAGTACGTGCCTTTGGCGCTGGAAAACCGGCAGTTGGCGAAGAACAAGCTCGCCCACGCCATCGCCCACAATTTCCACCTGATCATGCCCCTGTTCGCGGGCATCGGCGCCTTCCTGTCCACGTTCCACCAAGGCTCCCTCGGCGGCATGTACGGCGTGCTTTTCGGCCGCCCCTACATCCTGCGCGACGGGTTCTTCATCTGGCCGTGGACGTTCTTCCTGTATATCCTCTCCGCCGTGGGTTCCGGCCCCATGTTCACCGTGCTCGTCTGCACGTTCATGGAAAAGCTCACCGGCCGCAGGCTCGTTTCCTGGGACGTGAAGCAGCTCATGGGCAAAATCGCCGGGACGATGTTCACCATCTACATGGTGTTCAAGCTGGCCGACACCGCCGCGTGGGTTTGGGACATCCTCCCCCGTTCCGGCATGACTTTCGATCAGATGTTCCACGGCTGGATCTACGGCAAGTGGCTCCTCTTCGCCGAGCTCGTGGTTTGCGGCGTCGTGCCCGCATACCTGCTTTTCTCGAAGAAGTGCCGCTCCAACCCGGCCCTGTTCTACCTTGGCGGCATCCTCGCCTGCGTCGGCGTGACCATCAACCGCTACGTCATGACCGTTCAAGCCCTCGCCATCCCGGTCATGCCCTTCGACACGTGGGAATTCTACACTCCCAACTGGGCCGAATGGGGCGCGTCCTTCATGGTCATTTCCTATGCGTGGCTCTGCCTTGCCATCTCTTACCGCTATCTCCCCATGTTCCCGCAGGAACGTGAGCTGAACAAGTAAAAAAGATTGGGAGGGGCGGGGAAACCTTTCTGGAGAAAGGTTCTCCCCGCCCCTCCCAAACCCTCCCCACCCCTTCCAAAGACTTTCGCGTTTCGGATCGGGGAGGCTCAAAAAGTATTCCGCATGACGACGCTGTGATCCGCCGGATTGCAGCGTTTGCCGTACCTGCCCCCGGAACGGGGAAAACCTTCAGCCCCTTTTTCCTATGACGCTTCCTTACGACCTGAATATACTGGATGTCGTGCTGCTTTCGGTCATCGCCCTGTTTACCCTGCGCGGCGCGCTGCGCGGCTTTCTTGACGAAGTGGCGGGGCTTGTGGGCATCATCGGCGGCATATGGCTCGCCGGACGCTATTATGGCGAGCTGGGCCGCATTTTTTCCCAGTATACGACCTCCCAATGGGTCTACATCGTCGCCTATGTGCTGATCCTCTGCATGGTGATGTTCGTCATCAGCATGGCATCCCGCGCCCTCCACTCGTTCCTCAAGATGGCCTATGCCGACTGGATCAACCATGTCGCCGGGGCGGCCGTGGGCGGGCTCAAAGGCTTCCTCATCTGCGCCGTCATGGTCACCCTGCTCACCTATTTCCTCAACGACGCCGATTTCATCAGAAAATCGCGCATGATCCAGCCGATCAAGGAAACCATCGTCGTCTTCAAGCAATTCCTCCCCGAACAATATCGAAAATAACAAGGGGAGAAAAAAGAATGGGAAAGCCCCCTTCCGCAAAACGGAGGCACGGCACCAACGGCAAGGCCGAATGAAAAGGCCCTGTCATACATATGGTTGCTTCATCTCCACAGTATGGCGAAAATACAGGTTTTTCCCAGTCTTCCCATTGGCGGAATCCATAGTTGGAGCAAATCAACTTTAACGCTTTTTGCAACATTAAAGTTCGGCTCTGTTATAATATGTGGTTGTTTCATCTCCACAGTGCGATGAAAAATAGAGCTTTTTTTCCAGTTTTCCCCTTGGCGGGATCCACGGCTAAGGCATTTTTCCGGTTATCCCTTTGGAGTTTCAAGGAAAAAAACATCAACCATTTTCTATAACATAGCCTAAAGTTTAAGGCTCTCTCGATCCGGCATTAAACAGCGTAAATACATTGTGCCTATGCCTTTACAGCGACCGCCTGTTTCCCGCAGTCAGAAAAGCCTTTTCAGCGTGAAAACGCTCCAAGGCATTTTGCTGGCTATTCCTTTGGAACTCCAAGGAAAAAAGCATCAACCGTTTCCTATGGCACAGCCTAAAGTTTAAGGCTCTCTCGATCCGGCATCAAACAGCGCAAATACATTGTGCCTATGCCTTTGCAGCGACAGCCTGCTTCCCGCAGTCGGAAGAGCCTTTTCAGCGTGAAAACGCTCCAAGGCATTTTGCTGGCTATTCCTTTGGAACTCCAAGGAAAAAAGCATCAGCCGTTTCCTATGGCACAGCCAATGAAAAAGCCAGCCATGCCTTCCAAATGGGGTTCTTCTCTCCGCCGGAGCGGACTCCCTCCGCGCAGCCTCCCCACCAATCAAAAATCTTTGGAGGATGAGAGGAGGGGGTGCGGGGGAGGGGGGAAGGAACCTTTCTCAAGAAAGGTTCCTTCCCCCCTCCCCCGCATGCTTTCCCCTTCCAGCTTGAACTCCCCGTTCTTCCGGGATATGTCTGTTGACGGCCCACATTTTCCAACTGCGAACCGAAAAGGGAAACCTCATGTCCGATACCACCACCGCGCCCGCCGCTGCCGACGCCGCCACGCAAGCCGCGCTCGAACGCCTCAATTCCGTCATCGACCGCCTCATCGCACCGGACGGCTGTCCGTGGGACAGCACGCAGACGCCGGAATCGCTGACCGAATACGTCATTGAAGAATGCCACGAACTCGTGGACGCCATCCGCTCCGGCAAGACCGCCGATATGGTCGAAGAACTGGGCGACGTGGCCTTCCTGATCCTGCTGATCGGCAAGCTCATGGCCCGCGCGGGAGGCCCTTCCCTCGCCGACGCGCTTGAAGTCGAAGCCGCCAAGATGGTGCGCCGCCATCCCCATGTTTTCAGCGATACGACCTATGAAAGCCAGTCCGAACAGCTCAAGGACTGGGATCGCATCAAACGCGAGGAAAAGGCCGCTGCGGACGCCGAAGGCCCCAAGGGAACCTATGACAGCCTGCCGCGCGGCCTGCCGCCCCTGACGAAGGCCTACCGCATCCACGCCAAGGCCGACCGCGTGGGCTTCACATGGCCCGAAAACGAAGACGTCGAAAAGCAGGTTGAGGCCGAATGGCTGGAACTGCTTGATGCGATGGCTTCCGACGACGCCGAGGCCATCGAACACGAGTTCGGCGACCATATGTTCACCCTCGTCGAACTTGGCCGCCGCAAGGGGATCAAGGCGGCCCCCGCCCTGAACGCCGCCACGGAACGCTTCCTTGCCCGCTTTGAACGCATGGAGGCCCTCGCCCGCGAGCGCGGCCTTGATTTCGTCAGCCTTTCCCTCGACGACAAGGACGACCTCTGGAACGAGGCCAAAGCCGCCGAGAAGCCCGATACGAAGCCGGAACAGGAATAAACTGGAAAGGGCGGGGCCGTTTCCCGAACGCCCCGCCCTTTCCGATCAGCAAGCAAAATGCCGCCCTTTCCCCGGCCCCCTCAAAAGGGGCTTTTGGGGGACACAACGGCCCTCTATTTCCTTCACTTTTCCCCGGTACGATACAATGATCCTTTTGATTGCAGGCGCTTCGCATACAGGGAAAACCGTTTTAGCGCAAAGGCTGCTGGGAAAATACAACTATCCGTATTTATCCATCGACCTGTTGAAGATGGGGCTCATCAGGAGCGGAAATACCGGCCTAACGCCCGAACAGGATGAGGCTTTGCAAGCCTATCTCTGGCCGATCGTCAAAGAGATGATCAAGACAGCCATTGAAAACCGCCAAAACCTCATCGTCGAAGGCTGCTACATTCCCTTTGATTGGAAAAAAGATTTTCCTGATAGCTACTTGGAACAAATACGCTACTATTGCCTTGTGATGACGGAAGCGTATATCGAAAGCCACTTTGA
The DNA here is from genome assembly GCF_057864385.1 of Bilophila sp. NCBI lineage: Bacteria > Pseudomonadati > Thermodesulfobacteriota > Desulfovibrionia > Desulfovibrionales > Desulfovibrionaceae > Bilophila > Bilophila sp. Next base: position 11,551 of record NZ_DBMAFI010000023.1, read on the forward strand.
TGAAATCAAAAAACATGCTGACGCCATTGAAGCGCGCCTTGACGATTCATGGTGCACAAAAGAGTTCGTGCTTCAAGATAACGCATACAACTTCAAGATGTGCAAGCGGCATGGCTGCAACTGCATCCTTATTGACGGCAGCTACCACGTAGACATAGAACTTTAAAAACCTATTTTTATCATCCAGTTAAATAATAAAAAAGGGCTTTGCCATATACGTGGTTGTTTCATCTCCACAGCATGGTGAAAATACAGCCTTTTCTCCAGTTTTTCCCCTTGGCGGACTTCATGGCCGAGGTATTTTGTTGTTCATTCCCTTAGAACTTCAAGAAAAAAGGCATCAACCATTTTCTAGGACACAGCCTAAAAAACAAGACTCTGCCATAGGAAATGATTGATGCTTTATTTCTCAAAATTCCAACGGAATAACCAATAAAATCCTCCAACCATAGAGCCAATCAACGGAAAAATGAAAGAAACAGCCTCTCTTTTCACCATACTGTGTAGATGAAACAACTTTATTCTATGACACAGCCTGAAAAAGAAGGCCCTGTCATAGTATGCGGCTGTTTCATCTCCCACAGCACGGTAAAAATACAGCCTTTTCTCCAGTTTTCCCCTTGGCGGACTTCATGGCTGGGGCATTTTGCCGGTTATTCCCTTAGAACTTCAAGGAAAAAGGCATCAACCATTTTCGGTGACACAGCCTAAAAAATGAGACTCTGCCATAGGAAATGGTTGATGCTTTATTTCTCAAAATTCCAACGGAATAACCAATAAAATCCTCCAACCATAGAGCCCATCAACGGAAAAATGAAAGAAACAGCCCCTTTTTTCACCATACTGTGGAGATGAAACAACCATATTCTAGGACACAGCCTGAAAAACAAGCCCCTGTCATCGTATGCGGCTGTTTCATCTCCCACAGCGCGGTAAAAATACAGCCTTTTTCTCCAATTTTCCCATCGGCGGAATCCACGGTTAAGGCATTTTGCGGATTATTCCTTTGGAACTTCAAGGAAAAAACATCAACCGTTTTCTATGACACAGCCCCAAATAATAGGGGCGGGACGCCATTCGCGGCTGCCCCGCCCCTTTTTCATGACAATATGCGGGGCCCATTACGAAGCGGTACGGCCCTCTTCTGGGGAAAACAGAAGCACCATACGGCCTATTTCCCCAATATCTTTGAAAACGGGGACTCCCTCAGCGCCGCCTCCCCACCAGTCGAAAGTCTTGGGAGAGGAAGGGGTGGGGTTTGGGGAGGGGGAGGAGAAGCCCTTCTCCAGAAGGGTTCTCCTCCCCCTCCCCAATTCTTATACCACGCTTAATCCATGTTGATGACGGCAACCTTGCCGGTTTCGGCGTGCAGCACGTGCACGGCACAACCCAGTCACGGGTCAAAGGCGCGGATGAGCCGCGCTATGTTGACGGGATTTTCAATATCCGGCACGGGCACGCCGATGAGGGCCTCCTCAAGAGCGCCGCGCATGCCGGTATCGCTGCGGGGAGCGCAGTTCCAAAGGGTCGCGGACACGATCTGGTAGTTGGCGATCTTGCCGTTGCGAACCTTGGTGAAGTGCATCAGCGAACCGCGAGGCGCTTCGGTAAAGCCGAACCCTTCGGAATCCTTCATCACCGGCATGGAGAACGTCTCCTCGTCGGGATGCACTTCCTTGAGGAAGCGCTCGATGACGTCCAGCATGAGATAGGCTTCTTCAGCGCGGGCCACGTGGCGGCCAAGCAGCGAGAAGGCAAGGTCTTCGCCCATGTCGCGGAAGTTCTTCACGTCGAGGCCGAAATACTCCTTGAACAGCTTCTGGCCGATGGGCGAAATGGGCTTGTTGTTCACCCACATACGCGCCAACGGGCCGACTTCCATAGGCTTCCCGTTGTACAGGGGGGCCTTCACGAAGCTGTACGCGCCCTTCTTGTCCACTTCGAGGACGTTTTCACCCTTGGTAAAGGGCTTGCCGGAGGTGGAGTCCGCGAACCACGAATACTTGACGTCTTCGGTGACCTTCTTCACGTCGAAGGGCATGTCCTTGCCGTCCTGATAGGCCCCGGCCTTGAACACGAATTCCTTGCCCTCGTCGTCCAGCGGGAACACGCCCACGCACAGCGCGTTGCGGTATCCCTGCCCGAACGTCCCAAGATCCTTGTACTGGCTGCCGACGAGATACACCACGGGAAGGTACTTTTCCTCGACGAACTTGCGAACCTTCTTGAAGCGGGCCGCGTATTCGACGAGCTTTTCCTTCGTGGGGATTTCAGAAGCGCCGCCGGCGAGGATGCCGTGCACATGGGGCATACGGCCGCCGAAAAGCGCGACCATCTCATGGCACACGGCGCGCACTTCCAACGCTTCGACATACTGGTCGACGCCCACGGCGTTGATGGCCGGGGGAAGGCGCAGATCCGGCTTGGCGTAGCGCGGCATGAACGGGGCGGTGTCCGGCCCCTGAATGAAATCCTGCCCCGCCAGATGATAAAAATGCAGGATGTGCGACTGGAGGTAGTTCGCGCCGAGGATCAGGTTGCGGGTGGCGCGGCCGTTGCTCGGAACCGCGGTGCCGCTGGCCTTTTCCAGCGCGATGCTGGCGGCGGTGGCGTGGGCGGTGGGACACACGCCGCAGATGCGCTGCACGATCTGGGCGGCGTCGCGCGGATGGCGCCCCCGCAGGATGGATTCAAAACCACGGTACATGCCGCCGGTCAGCTTCGCATCGACGACCTTGCCGTTTTCAACCACGACCTCGGCCTTGAGATGGCCTTCGATGCGGGTCACCGGATCAATGGCAATCGTGGTTTTCTTCTGGGTAACTTCTGCCATAAAGTGGCTCCTCAAAAGCGACTGGAACGGGAAAGCCCGTTCAGAGTGTCAGATAAGCGCAACCCCGGAGGATTGCCGCCTCCCGGCCGGAAAACGGCCTAGTTGACGTAGAAGGGGGACTGCCCGTCGGGGAAGGTCGGGGAGGTACAGCCGATGCACGTGGCGTTGTTGACGCACCAGTTGACCCCGTTGTTCCATTTGCGCTCGAAGGAGTCGCAGGCGCTCCGGGGCCCCTTGCAGCCCATGCTGAAGCGGCAGCCGTCCTTGTCGCTCATGGTCTTGACCATGTGCCCGGCTTCAAAGGCGCTCAGATGGGGGCAGTTCATGTGCACGTTCTTATAGAACGCCTTCGGGCGGCCGTTGGCGTCGAGCCCCTGCTTGACCAGCAGGCCGAGCGTGTTGGTGGCAAGCGCCTGAAGGCCGAGGCCGATGGTGCCCACGATCCAGTCGGGATGCGGCGGGCAGCCGGGGATGTTGATGACAGGGGCGGGGATGCCTTCCTTCTTGAGGAACGCGGCAACGCCCATAGCGCCGGTCTCGTTGCCCTTCCCGGCGGGGATGCCGCCGTAGGCCGCGCAGGTGCCCACGGCGAGCACGGCGGCGGCGTTGGCGGCCAGCACCTTGGTCACTTCGGTCATGGTCACTTCATGGTGGCCGGCTTCCGCCACCACGCAGCACTTGCCGTCATGCGCCACGGGCACGGCGCCCTCAACGGCGAAAATGAACTTGCCCTTGAACTTCTCGGCGACGCGCATCATATGCTCATACGCGCCCTCGCCTTCAGCGGCCATGACGGTGGGATGGAATTCAAGGCTGATGATTTTGAGCAGCACGTCGGCGATGCTCGGATGCGTGCTGTTCAGCAACGTGACCGAACAGCCCGTGCACCCCTGCCCCTGAACCCAGAAAACGGGAGGACGTTCGCCGGTAAGCGTCTGGGCAAAAGCCTCGTGGATGGCGGGGTGAAACATTTGGGAAACCCCGAACCCGGCCACCGTGCCCGAACACAGTTTGACGAAATCTCGTCTGGAAAGAGCCATTCCTGCCTCCTTGATAAAGGCATGTTGATACGATGGATAGCGAGGAATGCTGCACAACGCGCGCTCTGAGGACGGACAGAATGCGGCCTACAGCAAAATATTATAATCGTATTATACAGAGGCCGGAATTGTGTCAATCAAAACAGGGTGAAACGTGCCACTTATCATTTTTTAGTAACACCCTTGATGCTGCAACCATGCAACATCACCAACAATGTGCGTTTTAGGACAAGCCCATCAGACCGTATGGCCCAAGAAACGCAGGCTGCCGCACTGCCGATGCAGACCGGTGTCCGCCGCATCCCGCCACACGGCTCAGCGCCTACGGATTTTTCCCATCCCGTGCCGCCCGCCCAAGGCTGCGGGGCGCCCTGCGCTCCGTGAACTGCTTCCGGCTGGCCGCAAAAATCAAGCTCGCCACGACCAGCGTACACATTTCCGCCAACGGTATGGCTACGTAAATGCCCGCATTGCCGAACAGCCCCGGCAACAGCCACAGGAAGCCCACCGGGAAAAGCAGGCTGCGCATGAGGGCCACCGCAGCGGACGCCGCAGCCATATGCAGCGCCGTAAAGAAGCTCGCCAAAGCCATGTTCAGGCCGCTGAACAAGAAAGCCAGCTTGAACCAGTCGATGAACTCCAGCGTCACCGCCACAACCTTTTCCTCATCGGGCAGGAAGATCTTCAACAGCACTTCCGGGTACAGGGCGAACACGCCGTACAGCATGAGCCCGATGCCGAAGACCATACTCAAGGCCAGCCCAAGGAACCGGCGGGCGCGGGCGAAGTTCCGGGCCCCGAAATTGGCACTTACCAACGGGGACAGGGAATCGCTGATGGCGTAGGACACGGAGGCCCCAAACCATGCGGCGTAATTGATGATGGTAAACGCCGCCACGCCATAGGAACCGATCCGGGCAAGCAGGATCCAGTTGATGAACAGGATCACCAAACCAATCGACGCCTCGTTGATCAGTTCGGAAACGCCGTTCCAGCAGGCCAGCCCGACTTCCTTCCACGCGCCAATCGTGCGGGTAAAACGGCATCTCGCCTCAGGAGTGAAAAAGTGCAGGCACAAAAGCCCCGTCGTGACGGTGTAGGCGATGCCGGTGGCGTAGGCCGCACCCTCAACGCCCATGCCAAGCATGGAAATGAACACGGCGTCCAGAATGATGTTGATGAGGGCGCTCAGCATAAGCCCGGCGGAAGCCAGGGCGGGTTTCCCGTTCACGCGGACGAAATACGAGAGCGCAAGCCCGCAAGGGATCATCGGCCCGAAAAACAAGAGGCCGCGCAGGTAGGCTTCGGCGGGCCCCCTCAGCTCTTCGTCCGCCCCAAGAAAATCCACCAGCCTGCCGCTGAACAGCAGCATGCCCACCGATGCGGCGGCGCCGATGAACAGCAGGAAAAGCATCGTCTTCGTGAAAATAGCGGAAGCCGCTTCCGGCCTCTTCTCGCCAAGATATTTCCCGGCCCGAACCGCCCCGCCCGACGCAAGCATGACGCCCACCCCGAAAAACAGGGAAAACATCGGCATGACAAGGTTGAGGGCCGCCAAAGGCATCGCCCCGACATAGCGGCCCACGAAAAAGCCGTCCACTATCGCCGCCGAAGACTGGAGCAGCATGGCCAACGTCCACGGGATGCAGTAACGCAAAAAAGTCCGCACCAGAGGGCCGTGGAGCATGAGATCCAATCCGTGCATAACTTTCCTTCAAACAAAAAAGATTGCGGCGTATGAATTACGGAAGCCCTCTCAGGGAAGGACGCCCTCCCCTCCAAGAAGCCCCGGCAACAGGGCACAGGACGACAAAAGCCCGTCCCACTGATCCGTATGGAAGACGGATACGGCGCTTGCCGGGCATCCCTGCCCATACAACGGCAGCAGCCCCTTTCAAAAACGCCTATCCGCTCACTCCGACCGTGCGCACCTAGGCCGCGCCGTCATTTACATATAACTATTTGAAAATATTAAAATAATCTTTTGAGACCCGATAAACAGTTTAAATAATTTCAATAGATTATATCAAATGAACGACACAACCTGACAAAAGATCACGCTCTTTTCAGAATACGCATTTGTTGCGGGGTGGAAACCGGACTATGCCATGAAAACAGCATGGCACACCCAATTAGTACGTACAAGGATTATCCTTACACAGACTAATTGGCAAGAAAAAAGCTCCCCGACCGATGACAGGCGCCAGCCCATAACAAAAGCCCCCGGTGTGCGCGGAGGCCCCCGCCGATGGGAAAACCGGATAAAAAGGCTGTAAAAAGCCCCCGGTGTACGGAGGCCCCTTTTTCAACAGCGATCCTTTCCGGTACGGCATCAGACTATGCCGTAGCGCACCATATACCAAAGCGTCTTGACGTATTCCGAAAAAATATACCCCATCTCATAGATGCGGAACCGGGCCGTAAAGGTTGCCCCTGCATGGACGGGATGCACCCCGAACGCCACTTCGGGCCAAACGTCCCGGAACACCGTAAGCGCCCGCCTGCTGTGGAACCAGCTCGTCACCAGCATGATGGAACGGGGATGCGTGGCTTCCAGCGCCCCTTTGGTCAAAACGGCGTTTTCATACGTGCTGCGGGATTGGCCCTCATAGGCCGCATCCGGCACGCCCGCCATGCCGAGCCGCCGGGCGATAAGCCCACCGTCGCCGGAGCCCGTCACAAAAACTTTCGGGGCAACGCCCCGATGATACAGCTCCGCCGCGCCGATCACGCGCTGCCCGGATTCCCCTCCAAGCACCACGATCACATCCGCATGTTCCAACGGCACGTCAACATACAGCCACGCTTCCGCCCGCCAAATCAGCACCGCCCCGATCAGCAAAGCGGCAACCGCCAGCTTTCCGATCGCCCCATACCATCCCTGCCCCATCCCCCGCTCCCCGCCGAGCGCCGGATATGCCTTCCTTTTCCCGAACATGCTCCCCCACAAAACAACAGCCCCCATCCAGCCCCCTCCCCTGCATGGGGGCAACAACGGCACACGCCTTTGGAGGAGAGGGGAAATTGAAGGGAGAGGCCCCTTTCCAGAAAGCTGTGTTCTAGAAAATGGTTGATGCTTTTTTCCTTGAAGTTCCACAGGAATAACCGAAAAAATGCCTTAGCCCTGTATTCCGCCAAGAGGAAACCGGAGAAAAAGGCTGTATTTTCACCGCACTGTGGAGATGAAACAACCACAAACCATAACAGAGCCTTCCAGAAAAAGCCCCCCAATGCAATCTTCATCAACCCTGCCGCAATCAGTCTCCGGCCTTGAGCTGTTCCCAATACTTTTCGTACAGTTCGCGGGCCTTGCCCACATTGACGGTCACTTCACCCTTGGCGAGCTCTTCCGGGTCCAGCACTATGACCTTGCTTTCGGCGTATTCGGGCTCAAGGATCTTTTCGGCGGCCTTGTTCGGCGTGGAGTAGTTGAACTCTTCCACGCACAGCTTGGCAACCTCAGGGCGCATCAGGTAACTGATGAACTTGTAGGCGTTTTCCTTGTGCTCGGCCCCGGCGGGGATGGCGAAGTTGTCGAGCCAGATCAACATCCCTTCTTCGGGCACGATGAACTCAAGGTCGGGGTTTTCCTGCATGGCGATGAAGGCGTCACCGTTCCACGACAGCCCGGCCACCACTTCCTCGCTGATGAAGGCCTGCTTGGTGGCGGTCACGTCGAACACGCGCACGGACGGCTTGAGGGCCTTCAGCCATTCATAAGCGGCCTTAATCTCATCAGGGTTGGTGCTGTTGATGGAGTAGCCGCACGCCTTCAAGCCCACGCCGAACGTATCGCGCAGGTCATCGGAAAGCAGCACCCTGCCCTTGAACTCAGGCCGGGCGAGATCCTTCCAGCTCTTGATGGTGGAGACGTCCACGGCCTTCTTGTTCACGAGCAGCCCCACCGTGCCCCACATATAGGGGATGGTCAGGGCATTGCCCTTGTCGAAGGGCTGGTTCAGCGAGGCCGGATCAAGGTTGCCGAGGCCCTCGATCTTGCTCTTGTCCAGCTTGGCGAGGAGGTTATCCTGCGCCATCACTTCCACGAAGTACCCGGAAGGGATGACCAGATCGTACCCCTTGGCCCCAAGCAGTTTGAGCTTCGCGTACATGGCCTCGTTGGATTCATAGGTGGAAAGCACCACCTTGATGCCTGTCTCTTTCGTGAAGCCATTGACGACTTCCTGCGGAATGTATTCCGACCAACTGAACACGTTCAGTTCCTTCGCCTCTTCCGCAAAAGCCGGAGAAGCGGCGATCAGCAGCGCGACAAGCGCAACGAGGAGTTTTTTCACGCGAGTTCCTTATAAAGTTGAAGGTACTTAGGAATGTGGGGGGGGGGAGAGGGAACCTTTCTTCAGAAAGGTTCCCTCTCCCCCCCCCCCACGCCCCCACCTCTCTCCCTCCCAAGACTTTCGTCTTTTTGGGACGGGGCGGCGAGGAGGCCATGCCTGAAAGGATAAGCATCTTCCCGAGAAAAGAAAACAGGCTGCGCAACGGAACTCCCGCCGCACGGCCCGCATGTCCACCGTATTTTTCAAACAGGGATTCAATAAACACAAAAGTCTTTGGAAAGGGAGGGATGGGGTTTGGGGAAGGGAGGGAAAAGCTTTTCTTCAGAAAAGTTTTCCCTCCCTTCCCCAATCTTCCCCTTTTACTTCCCCATCAACCCCGCTTCCTCAAACTTTTCCTAGGCCGCGAGAGGCAGAAGGCCAGCACGACGAGGGCGATGGTGACGCAGAACATGATGGCGGAAAGCGCGTTGACGTCCGGCTTCACGCCGAGCCGCACCATCGAGTAGATGCGCAGGGGCAGCACCTCAAACGTCGGCCCGGCCACGAAAAAGCTGATCAGCACGTCGTCCATCGACAGCGTGAACGCCAAGAGCCACCCCGCGACCACGGCGGGCATGATCACCGGCAGGATCACATAGCGGAACGCCTGCGCCTCAGTCGCCCCAAGATCGCGGGCCGCCTCCACCAGATGCTCGTCGAACTCGGCCAGACGCGCCAGCACGGTCAACGCCACGAACGGCAGGCCGAGCGTCGTATGGGCGATGAGCATGGAGACAAACCCAAGCGGCAGCTTCACGCTGATGAAAAAAATGAGCAGAGAAATCCCCATGACCATCTCCGGCGAGACGGTCAGGACATACAGGGAGGCGTGCAGAAGCTGGCGGCCCGGAAATTCGGTGCGTTTGAGGCACAGCGCGGCGAGGACGCCGAGCAGCGTCGCCAGCGAAGCCGCCAACGCCGCAACGGAAAGCGTATTCACCACTGCGTCGATCAACGCGGCGTTGCCGAAAAGCTGGCCGTACCACTTGAGCGTGAAGCCCTTCCAGTTCGAGGTGTATTTCGCGGCGTTGAAGGAATAAACGATCACCACAAAGATGGGCAGGAACAGGAACGCGTAGACGATCCACAGCCACAGTTTGCCGAGTTTCCGCATCATCACGCCACCTCATCCATGCGGTCGCGCGAGGCGGCCTTGCGGTTGGCCATCCGATATACCACGATGAGCAGGGCCAGCAGCAACGTCAAAATGGTGCTCGCCGCCGCGCCGAGCGGCCAGTCGCGGGCCACCATGAACTGGTTCTTGATGAAGTTGCCGATGAGCATGCTCTTGGCCCCGCCGAGGATTTCAGGGATGTAGAACGCCCCAAGCGAAGGCAGGAAGACGAGCATCGAACCCGCGATGATGCCGGGCAGGGTCAGCGGGAGCGTGACGTGCCAGAATGACTGGAAGCCGTTGGCCCCCAGATCCCGCGCCGCGTCAAGCAGGCGGCTGTCCAGCTTTTCGATGGATGCGTACAGCGGCAAGACCATGAACGGCAGGAACGTATACAGGATGCCCATAAACACCGCGAAATCGCCGTACATGAAGGACACGGGCCGTTCCGTAACCCCAAGCCACACCAGCAGCGTGCTGATGAGCCCGTTGGCCTTGAGGATCAGGATGAGCGCATAGGTACGGATAAGCGAATTCGTCCAGAACGGAATGATGACCAGCAGGAGCAGCCACGGCTTCAGCCTGGCTCCGGCACGGGCGATCCGGTAGGCGAACGGATAGCCCACCAGCAGGCACGCCAGCGTGCTCATGAAGGCCAGCCATAAGGATTCCCACAGGATTTTCAGGAACGTGGGATCGAGCAGGCGCAAATAGTTGTCCAGGGTGAACTGCGGCAATACGAAATCCTGCTCGCCGCGCGTCAGCACCGTCACCACCAGAAGGCCGATATTCGGCAGCAGCGCGAACAGCATCAGCCACAGCGCCGTGACGCCGATGGAAAAGCGGTTGAAAAAGGCCCTAGTCTGCTTCATACGGCAACACCACTTCCCAGCCGTCAACCCAAGTCACGGCAACGCGCTCCCCGCGGTTGTAGCTGATTTCCGCGTCGTCCTCATTGAAGAACTCGGCGACGGAAAGGATCTCGCCGCAGTCGAGGGCGATGGAAATGTCCACGGTAGCCCCCTTATAGACGGTTTCCTCAATGCGTCCGGTGAGGTACGGCCCTTCGGGGCGCTCGTCGTCATGCGCATAGATGCGGATGTCCTCAGGCCGCAAAAGCACGTTCACCCGATCCCCCGCCGCGAACGAACGCGACGTGCGCAGGGTGAAGCGGCGGCCGCTGATGTCCGCGATATAGATGCCCTCGCCGGGCACGGACATGATCCGCGCGGGCAGGATGTTGATCTCCCCGACGAAGCGGGCGACGTACAGGTTGGCCGGTTCCTCGTAGATTTCCTGAGGCGTGCCGATCTGTTCGATGCGGCCCTGATTCATGACCACAACGCGGTCGGACATGGCAAAAGCCTCTTCCTGATCGTGGGTCACGAACACGAAGGTGATGCCGAGGCGTCGCTGGAGGCGTTTGATCTCAAGCTGCATGGCGCGCCGCAGCTTGTAGTCGAGGGCGCTGAACGGCTCGTCGAGGAGCAGCACCAGCGGCTTGTTGACCACGGCGCGGGCAATGGCCACACGCTGCTGCTGGCCGCCGGAAAGCTGGTGCGGGCGGCGATCCGCGTACTGTTCGAGGTGCACCATGCGCAGGGCTTCCAGCACCCTGCCCTCAATCTCGCTTTTCGGGCAGGACTGCATCCGAAGCCCGAAGGCCACGTTGTCGCGCACGGTCATATGCGGGAACAGCGCGTAATTCTGAAACACGGTATTGACCTGGCGGCGCTCCGGCGGGACGCCGTTCATCCGCTGCCCGGCGATGGACACGTCTCCCCGATCCGGGGTCTCGAAGCCCGAAAGGATCCGCAGGATGGTCGTCTTGCCGCAGCCGGAAGGCCCAAGGAGGGTCAGAAACTCGCCGTTGCTGATGCTCAGATCAATGCCCTCAAGCGCGCGAGTGTCCTCAAAAGATTTGTCCACGCCCCTCAACTCAATGATATTGTCCTGTCCGGCCATTCTTCCCGACTGCCTCCGTATCCTTGTATGGAAGGACGCGCGTCCCAGAACGGAATCGCCGCACATCAGCCATTCACGGTTCCGCCCGTCCTTCAGCACAGATTCTTGCGAAAAAGCCTTCAGCGGCTTGTCCGGGCGGCCCGTCAGGACTCCCGAAGGCTGTCTCAGGACCTTCTCTTTCACGCATCCTCTACATGAGGCGGGTCAAAGGGTCAAGAAAAGCCCCATCCTTGATTTTTCGTATAACCTATTGTCTATACATATTTTATCAAAACAACCCCTTTCCTTTTTTCCACAAGGGCCAAAAAAATGCTTGTCTTTCGTTTTGGTTCGGGCTAAGAAGGGCTTCTTCACGGGATGTGGCTCAGTCTGGTAGAGCGCTGCGTTCGGGACGCAGAGACCGCGCGTTCAAATCGCGCCATCCCGACCATTCAGAGCTTAAGGGTTTGCTTCACAGCAAACCCTTTTTTTATGCCCAATGCGCGGCGCAAAAAAAGGAATCCTTCCCTATGAAGAATTCCCTCTTCGGCACCGAAACCCGCCGCAGGCCGACGCCTCAGATCGCGTCGGCAATGATCGACTGCGGGGCCAGCAGATTCGCGTGGATAGCCAGCCAGATGCACGGGGAGCTGGTGTAAACCACCCGATGCTTCCTGCGCTTCGGCAGAAACAGCGAATCCCCTTTCTTCAGACCCACTTCCTCGCCGTCCATGTAGTGCAGGCGGGCTTCGCCCTCAAGCACCACAACCCACTCGTCCAGATCCTGATCGTACCATTCCCCTTCGGGAGTGACCTGCCCGTTGGATACGATGCGCTCCACGCGGATGCTCCCCGCACCCGTCGCAAGCGTATCGAAAAGTTCCGGCTCTTCAAGAGAGGGGTACGCGTCTTTATCTACAAAAAGGATATTACGTTTTCCGTTCATAGTTATACCTCCATCCTCAACTATAGGCTCAGCAATACTTTCTGTCCATGTCGCTATTTATCATTTTCAATCCTCCGCCGGCGGGTATACGCCTTGAAAAAAGAATGCTGCCCAATCTCTACGGATGGAGGAAAAAAACATGCGATTCGGTTATACGCTGCTCGTAGCGGGAGCCCTCTCCCTTGGCATCGGCATCCAAGCCCAAGCCGACAATTTCCTTTCCCATAAAGCGGGAAACGTCACCATCAGCCTCCCTTCCGGCTGGGAAGTCCTTCCCAAGGGCATCCTGAAACAACTCTCCCAAGAGAATGGCCCTGAAATCCTGCTTCTGGCACAAGGCCCTACGGATGATTTCCTTAAACTCAGCATCATCAGAAACCCCGATCCCCTCACACAAGAAGCCTTCCTCAAGCAAGATGCCGCACAAACGGAAAAGCGCTGTGAGGAACTCATCGGCAAACTGGAAAGCCAGCTTGGTACAGGCAAAGCCGAAGCCACATGCGGCAAGGCCGAGAATGGCGGCGTCGCCGCCCTCGCCGCCCAGATGACCATCCCCGCCCAGGATGACCGCCCGGAACTCATCAACATGACATGGGCCTACCCCAATGGGGACAAGGGCGTGATTGCAAACGCCATGTTCCTGAAGAAGGACGCCGGGAAATACGAGGCCGACATCAAAAAAGCCCTCCAGTCCGTCAAGTTCGACAACTAAAGGGCCTCACGGCGCCCCCTGCCGTACTTTGGAGATTCCAGCGCGGCCTTTCCACTGCACAGCCTTTCCCCCCTATGCGCCGCCCCGGATACCTAAAAAACGCTTCACTGTCCGATCCCCACCGGACACTGAAGCGTTTTCCTTTTCCAAGACATATCGACGACCCCATTTTCATGCCGCGGCATATCTTTTTGGCTATGTTATAGAAAACGGTCGATGCTTTTTTCCTTGAAGTTCCAAAGGATTAACCGATAAAATGCCTTAGCCGTGGATCCCGCCAAGGGAGAAACCGGAGAAAAAGACTGTATTTCCAGTATACTGTAGAGATGAAACAACCATATCTGACAGGGGCTTCTGCAAAAAGCCCCCTTCCCCGGCCCACTCCGGTAAAAACTTCGACAAATGGGGAGGGGACGCAAAAGGAGTCCATTCCTCTCACGGCCTGTACCCCCTATCTTTTCCCTTAAAAACAAGGCTCTGTTATAGCATCTTGTTGTTTTATCTGCGCGATATTTGAAGAAAAGAAAGCCTTTCCCCCATTTTGCCGCCGATGGACTCCATGATTGGGGCATTTTACCGGCTATTTCTTTGGAATTTCAAGAAAGAAAACATCGAACGTTTTCTATGACACAGCCCCCAAAAAACGCAAAAAAATACCTTCCCTGAAACAGCCCTTCCCCAAAACAGACAATCCCCGTCACTACCCTCCGCCGGAACGAACTCCCTCCGCGCCGCCTCCCCACCAGTCAAAAGTCTTTGGAGGGAGAGGGGTGGGGTTTGGGGAGGGGGGAGGGAACCTTTCTGAGGAAAGGTTCCCTCCCCCCTCCCCAATATCATTCCATCATCTCCGCCTAGAACTCCAACGAGCCGGGCGTGCGGGGGAACGGAAGCACGTCGCGGATGTTGGAAATGCCGGTAAGCATCATGACGAGGCGCTCGAAGCCCATCCCGAAACCGGAATGCGGAACCGATCCGAAACGGCGCAGATCCAGATACCACCAATAGCCGGCGGGATCCTGATTCATCTCGCGGATACGGTTTTCGAGCACGTCAAGGCGCTCCTCGCGCTGGCTGCCTCCGATGAGCTCACCGATGCGGGGCACCAGCACATCCATCGCGGCCACAGTCTCATGGTCGTCGTTCTGGCGCATGTAGAACGCCTTGATCCCCTTGGGATAATCATACACCGCCACCGGGCGCTTGAAATACTCCTCGGCAAGGAAACGCTCGTGCTCGGTCTGCAAATCGAGGCCAAACTTGGCGGGGTACTCAAAATGCTTCCCGCTCGCTTTCAGGATGTCGATGGCCTCACGGTAGGAACAGCGCGCAAAGGGCTGCGCCACCATACCTTTGAGGCGATCCACCAGCCCCTTGTCCACAAAGCGATCGAACAAATCGATATCGTCGGCACGGCGTTCGAGAACCCGGTTGATCACAAAACAGGTCAAGCCCTCTGCCAGATCCATGTTGTCGTTGATATCCGTAAAGGCCACTTCCGGCTCAATCATCCAAAATTCTGCGGCATGGCGCGGGGTATTGGAATTTTCGGCACGGAAGGTCGGGCCGAACGTGTAGACTTTGCCGAGGCCAAGGGCCAGCGCTTCGGCCTCAAGCTGGCCGGAAACGGTCAAGCTGCATTCCTTGCCGAAAAAGTCCTGCGCATAGGGGTTTTCGCCGGGCTTTGCGGGGGCGTTCGGGGGCAGGGTCGTCACCCGGAACATTTCGCCCGCACCTTCGCAGTCGGATCCCGTCAGGATGGGCGTATGCACATAATAAAACCCGTTCTGATAGAAAAAGTCGTGCACGGCGTGCGCGGCTTCGGCACGGATGCGGAAGGCCGCCCCGTATTTGTTGGTACGGGAACGCAAATGCGCGATAGTGCGCAGGAATTCGTCGGAATGGCGCTTTTTCTGGAGCGGGAAGGTTTCAGGATCGGCAAGGCCGAACACGGTCATGTCCTTGGCCCGCACTTCCCATTTCTGCCCCTTGCCGGGCGACTCGACGAGTTCGCCCGTAACGGCGACGCACGCGCCCGTGTTGACGCCTTCCAGCTTCTCCCATGCGGCGGTGCCTTCATCGACAATACACTGGATATTGCCGAGGCAGGAACCATCGTTGAGTTCGAGGAACGAAAAGCCTTTGGCATCACGGCGGGTTCTGACCCAGCCGCCGATACGGATTTCAGGCACGGCGGACGCCGCACCGAGAGCTTCAGCTACAGGAGTACGCAGCATAGAGCCTCCTTACATTATATGTTATTTCTTGATTTTTGCCCGTATGAACTCGATAACCACCGGCAGAACCGAAACGATGATGATGCCGTAAATGACGACACTAAAATTATTCTTTACAATCGGTATGTTGCCAAGGAAGTACCCGGCGGAAACCAGCCCCACCACCCAGAGGACGGCCCCGGTGATGTTGAAGGACAGGAACTTGACCGGGGACATGAGCGCGATCCCCGCCACAAACGGCGCAAAAGTACGCACGATGGGGATGAACCGGGCCAAGATGATGGCCTTGCCGCCGTGCCGTTCGTAAAATGCATGGGCCTTGAGCAAGTGCTCCTTGTTCAGAAACCGTGTCTCCCGGCTGAATATGCTTGGCCCCACATGCCGGCCGATTTCATAGTTCACGGCATCCCCAAGGACCGCCGCAGCCAGCAGGATAAGCATACACACAGGATAACTGAGATGTCCGGCCCCGGCCACGGTTCCCGCCGCGAACAGCAGCGAGTCCCCCGGCAGGAACGGCGTCACCACAAGGCCGGTTTCACAGAACACGACGATAAACAGAAAAAGATACAGCAATACCCCATATTCCGCGACAAGCGCAAAAAGGTGCTGATCGATATGCAGAACAAACGAAATCGCCTGTTCAAAAAAAGAAAGATCCGTCATGAAAAGTCCTGACCACGCAAATACAGGTTTGAAACGGCTTGGAAAACAGCGCACAGGATACGGACAGACCTGTGGAGAATCAAGCCCTGATCGCCCCTTCAAACACCCGTAACCCGTTTGTCACAATCCCCCTTTACGGCCCGCCTGCGCCCCTGCCGCCGTGGGTACCGCCAATTCTCCCCCAACCTTTTGTTCCCCCAAAAGAAAAAGGGCTTGACTTTAAAACGGGGACAAGCTATTGATTCCCCCTGTATCGACCACAGGTCAATGCGCCAGCATAGCTCAGCTGGTAGAGCAACTGATTCGTAATCAGTAGGTCCACGGTTCAAATCCGCGTGCTGGCTCCAGAGATTACAAGGGTTTACCCTCAAGTGGGGATAAACCCTTTTTTCTTTGGCTATGTCATAGAAAATGGTTGATGCTTTTTCCCTTGAAGTTCCAAAGGAATAATCGGCAAAATACCTTAGCTATGCATTCCGCCAAGGGGAAAGCTGGAGGAAGAGGCTGTATTTTTTACCGTGCTGTGGAGATGAAACAGCCACATACCATGACAGAGCCTTTTCTTTTCCGTTCAGTGCAGGCCTACGGAAAGGCATCCGCCGCACCTCCTTTGCCGGGCCCCTCCCCTCTTCTCTCGAAAACCGCCGCCCACGGCTGTGGGCAAAGCGCTGCGCCTTCGCCCGGAACGCAGCAAACTATACAAGCCGGAAAAAAGGCTCCCCCGCTCCTTCCCTCCACAGCACCCTGCACAGACGCCGTTTTGTGAAACGATTTCAGAAGGTAAAAAAAGCGTATAAAAACGCGGCAAAAAAAGGTAACTTCCTTCTTGCAGGCAGGACGGGCAAAGGCCGTACAAGCAGCGGTGTGCCGAGCAGGAAAAGCAGCGGCCCCGCGAGGGAGGCGGGACTTTCAGATGAAGGCCGGGCCGCCTTAGGAAGAAGAGAAGAGAAGAGAAGAGAAGAGAAGAGATGTTCATCAGGCCGGATTCCCGTTTCCGCCGCGGAGGGCTCGCCGCCTTGCCGAATGGGGAGCGCCCACGCAGAACAGCCCCATCCACGCGACCTTAAATCAACGGACAAAACGATGGCACGAAACAGCACGGCTCTGGTTCAGACGTTCGAGAAGGGCTTGCAGCTTTTGGAGTACCTTGTTGAGCACAAGGTCGTCTCCGTAACCAGCATCGCCAAACTGATGGGTATCCAAAAAAGCGCAAGCTACCGCTTCCTGAATACGCTGCGGCTGCACGGGTACGTCGAGCAGGACCAGCACAACAACTATATTCTGACCGACAAGGTCTCCAAAATGGGGAACGGCATCGTCCCCCGCATGGAATTCCGCCACATCGTCTCCCGGTTCCTCGACGAGCTGGCCAAGCGCAACTGCAAGGACGGCATCTGCAATCTGGGCAAGTGGAACGGCAAGGAGATCGTCTACGAAGTCCAGAGTGCGAACTTTGAATACGCCCAGTACAGCGTCGGACGGACGGTTCCGGCCTACTGTTCCGCCCTCGGCAAGGCCATCCTTGCCCACCTGCCGGAAGCAGCCCTCGCCACCTACATCCAGCGGACGCCGATGGAGGGCTTCACCGAAAAAACCTGCACCACGGAAGAGCGGCTGCGCGCCGAGCTGCAGGAAGTCAGGGAACGGGGCTACGCGATCATGGACGGCGAACTGTACCTGCCGCTCAAGGGCCTCGCCGTTCCGCTCCTCTCTGGAGACGGACGGATCAAATATGCCATCAGCGCCACACGCACGCAGTACGGCCCCATTGACTCCCTCATCGAAGACATGCTGGTGCCACTTCAGGAAACCGCCCACGACATCGTGGAGTATATAAAGTTCTACCATTTCGACTAGCTTCGCGCATGCCCGAAGACAAAGGCTCCCGGCCCCACGAACTGTGAGGCCGGGAGCCTTTGTCTGGAGGCATCAGGCGATCAGCGCATCGCTTCGACGAGGAACAGGGAAATCTGCGGGAACAGCGTCACCAGAGCGAGCGTCAGCACCTGCACGCCAAGGAACAGCCATGCCTCGCGCATGATGAGCCCGATCTTGACCTTGCAGATCGGGGCCGCAATCCAGAGCTGCGGCCCCATCGGAGGCGTCACTTCCCCGATGATGGAACAGAACACGGCAAGCGCGCCGTACAGGGCGGGGTCGATGCCGAGCGCGTTGACGCTGGGGAGGAACAGCGGCAACACGATGACCACCATCGGGAAGCTGGAGAAGAAAAAGCCCATGACCAACAGCAGGCCCTGCACGGCGAACAGGAAGGTTACAGGCCCCAGTTCCATGCCGATGACCCATTCGCAGATCATCTGCGGCAGCCCGACGTAGCCGAGCACGCGTCCGAACAGATCGCCGCCGATGACCAGAAAATAAATCATGCTGCTCAGGCGCACGGTTTCCACCAGCGCATCCATGAACACCTTCCAGTTGACGCCGCGATAGATGACGACGCCGAGGAACAGCGAATAGGCGCACGCCACGGATGCGGCCTGTGTCGGGCTGAAAATGCCGGAGTAGATGCCGCCGAGCACGATCAGGGGCATGAGGATGATAGGGAACGCCTTCTTGAAGGACTCCACCCGCTGAGCGAACGTGGCCCTGACGCCGCTCTGATAGCCGCGCTTCTTGGAAATCCAGATGGACGTCAGGCACATCAGGAACGCAGCCAGCAGGCCGGGGCCCACGCCAGCCGCAAAGAGGTCGGCGACGGAAACGCGGTTGCTCGCCCCAAACACAATCATAAACACGCTGGGCGGGATGACAGCCCCAAGCCCGGCTGAAGTCACGGCGAGCCCTGCGGCGAATGCCCGCGAGTAGCCCGAATCGGCCATCATAGGCACGAAGATCGTCCCGATGATCGCCAAACAGGCCGTCGCAGAACCGGAAATCGATCCGAGGAAGGCCGCGAAGATGCAGATAGCCACAGCCATACCGCCGGGGAGATGCCCGACCAGCCGGTTCATGAAGTCGCGCAGGTAACCCATGCCTCCACTGGCAAGGATCAGGTTGCCCGCCAGAATGAAGAACGGCATCGCCAGCATCGGATAGCTGCTGATGGTGGTGAAAAAGACCTGCGAGACGTTGCCCAGCGGAAATCCCATGGTGTGGATCATGATCGCTATCGAGCCGATGCTGAACGTCACGGCGAGCGGCGAACCCAGCAGGAACAGAAAGACAATGGACGCCAGGGCCAGATAATCGAAGAGTTCCATCCCGTACTCCTGAAGTTAAGCCGGAATCATGGCGAATCCGCGTGAGTGCGACGGCTATTCGTCTGCCTGACTGTCCGCCTTGGCGTAGTTCGTCCTGACGACGGTCACAAGCTGGTATACGGCGAAGATCGTGAACAGGAACATGCCGATGGGTATGCAGCTTTCGACAAGCCAACGCGGTACGGAAATGCAGCGGATGATGTTCATGTTGAACTCATAGCACTGCAAGGTGAACACCACGCCGCCCCATGTGATGACGGCGCCGAAGGCGATGGTGGCGAGACAGTTGACGATTTCGCACACCTTGCGCGGAAGGCCGTGCAGATGCTCACGCACCATGTCCACCGAAACGTGATCGCCGTCAGGCAGAATGGGCCCCGCCAGCATCATGACGGACCAAATGGTGAGCCAAATCGGGATGTCGTACATCAGGTCGATGGAGAAGTGGAACACCGAACGGCAGATGACTTCCGCAAAATTGATGCCGACGCCGATAAAGAAGACGATGCCCCAAAGTTCAACCCAGCGCCGCTTCAGCCGCAGAAGGATCGAAGGCGTTTCCATGACGTTTCCCCTTTGCCGTTGAGGTGGATCCGTCCGGGGCGGAAGGAGCCGCCCCGGACAGGAGGCTACTTCTTGGAGGCCGTGCTGCTGACGGCTTCGAGGAGGGCGGGATTGAGATCCTTGACAAACGCTTCGGTGGACGACTTCAGGACGGCTTCCCATTCGGCGCGGGCTTCGGGGGTCAGCTTGACCAGGACGGTATCCGGGTTTTCATCCCACCACTTGAGGATTTCGAGCTGACGCTTTTCAAAATACTGGTGCACATCCGTGCAGGCGATGGTGAATTCGATGGCTTCGCGTTCGGCCTTGGGCAGCCCGTTCCACCACTTGGCGTTGACCACGAGGGCCTGCGGGCACAAGCCGAAGGGGATGGGGAACATGTACTTGGTCAGGCGGGGCAGGTCATAGTAGGTGTAACCGAAAATATCGTTGGTCAGGCCCTCGATCATGTTCGTCTGGAGCGCGGACACGACTTCGGTATACGGCAGGGCCACACCCACGAGGCCGAGGGCGTCGAACGCGTTGGAATAGGACTTCTGGCCCGCGTAGCGAATCTTCTGCCCCTTAAGGGCGGCGAGTGAGTCGGCGGGGCCGGTCTTCGTCCAAAGCCAGAAGTTGCCGATGGAGTTCGTCCACTTCAGAATCTTGAAGCCCTTGGTCTTTTCAAGCTCTTCCTGCTTCGCCTTCCATGCCGGGGTTTCCATCGTCCGCAGGAAATGCTCGAAATTCTCGAATACGCCGGGAGCCGTGACCAGCCGCCAGTCGGGGTCAAACTGCTCAATGAACTGCGGCAGGGTATAGGTGAACTGACCGGCGCCGGTCGCCACCGCATTCAGGGCGTCGGCGGGCGACTTCACCACGTCGCCTACCCAGCGCATCTTGTACTTCCCGCGCAGGGCGGGATGGTTCTGCATATTGAAATCAAGCGCGCCGTAATAGATGCCTACGGCCTGCCCTTCGGCGTAGGTGGAAGCGGAGCTGTAGGGTTCGGGGAAGAGGAGCTTGACCTCCTTGGGAGCGGCCGCGGCGGAGCCGAGGAACATACTGAACGAAAGCGCACAAACACCGAGTGCTCGACAGGTACTCTTGAAAAGCTTCATCCGGTTTCTCCTCATTGGGGCGTTGAGTGATGCGTTCAGGCCGATTGAACCGGCCAGCCTGCTGATCCGTAAGTATGAAAAACGTCCTGCGGCGGATCGTTTCCATCACACATGAAATCCCATGACGCCGGTTGTGGAAGACAGAGCGTTGCGCCTCGCCGAAGTGGAACGGCTGAAGCCGCGTCCGGGGTATTCGAGAGCCTATATTTTATTTTAAGCAACTATGTTCTTTTTTTATGAACATACGCTTCACAAAATACCGTGTCAAGAGAAGTGACAAGAAAATGTGAAAAAGCTCTCAATAGGGCGGCATGGCATCCTTTTTTCCACGCACCTCTGCCATACCCTCCTTCTTTGGGCCGTAGGGTACGGGAGAATGCCAGACCGAAGCATCCGGGATGCGTCGACGGCACGCAAAAGGCATGGGGCAGGAAAGCTGCGGCGACGTAAAGGGGAGGAACCGGACAGGGAGAGGGGCAGGCAGGCAGGCTTTCGGACTCCGCACCATCGGGAACCCTCCGGCGACCGTGCCTGCTTCATGGGTGCTGAACCGCAAAAGGATGCGCCGACGAGCACGTCTCGGCCTTGGGGAAAAGACACGAACCAAACGCGCGCGAACGCCCTCCCGCCCTTTGCCGGCCCTTCGGAGGACATCACCCGACGACATACCGCCGCCCCGTTCCGTCTTTCGGCTTTGCCTCCGTGAATGCCTCCGGGCACGCGAGGAGCCCCCGCGCCGACAGCGTGAGGGCTCCTCAGGGACGCGGGTTCGCGCCGTGCGCTAAAGCTCGTGCGGAATGCGGCTGATGATGTCCTCCTGCATTTCCTTGCTCAATTCGACGAAATACGCGCTGTATCCCGCCACGCGCACGAGGAGCGACCGGTATTCGTCAGGATGCTTCTGGGCGCAGCGCAGCACCTCCTGCCCTACGATGTTGAACTGGATGTGGAAGAGATCCAAATCCAAAAAGCTCCGCAGGAAGGAGACAAGCCGGAATCGGCCCTGCTCGCCCTCCACGGTGCTCGGCGTGAACCGCACGTTGAGCAGGAGCCCGCCGTCATAATCCACATGCGGGAACTTGGACATGGACTTGATGAGGGCCGTGGGGCCGTTCCTGTCGCGGCCCTGACAGGCGGAAATGCCGTCCGCGAGCGGAAAGCCCGCCAACCGCCCCGAAGGCAGAGCGCTCACGCTCGCCCCCTGCGGGATGTTCGAGGTAATCGGGATGATCGTCATCATCCGGGGGTTACCGAGCAGGCCGCGCGTCCCGCCGAAGGTCTGGGACAGAAAGTCCGTCAATTCCCCGGCGAAAACGTCGGCGTCGTCATCGTCGTTGCCCCACTTGGGCGCGTCCTCGACAAGCATACGGCGGACTGCCTCGTATCCCTCGAAATTGGCCCGGATCGCCTCGACCAGCCGGGACATGGGCAGCCTGCCCTCGCGGAACACCAGCTTTTGGACGGCGGCCATCGAATCGATGAAGTCCCCAAACCCGTTGGCGTTCATGCCCGGCCCCCAGTTGTACCGCGCCCCGCCCTGCATGAGGTGCCTGCCCTTCTCCACGCAGTCCAGCGTGACGAGGGAGGCCAGCGGCAAGGGAAGATGTTCCAGATGCAGCCGCTCGAACAGGCTCATCACCAGCGAGAAATGCCGGATGATGTGCCCAAGCTGGCCGTACACCGCCTCCCGGAAATCGTCGAAAGTCTGGAAAGTGACCGGATCCGGGGTCCGCAGGCCGACCTGTTCGCCCGTCTTGAGGTGAACGCCGCGGGTCAGGGCGAACTCAATGGCGGAGGCCAGATTGTAGTGCCCGCCCGAAGTCCACTGGGAGGTCATGCCCGGAATGTCCGGTTCGACGCAGCCGTGCAGGGCCCAGTCACGGGCCGCCCGCGAGGGTACCCCCTTGCGCATGACCATCATGGTGCCCACATCGTCGCTGTGGATGGCGGGAAAGCCCGTACCGGTCTGCACGCACTCCGCAACCTTATGGAAAAACTCTTCAGGATTCTTGCGGCTGAGGCGCACGGACAGCGAAGGCTGCGCCATCCGTACATGGATGGTCGCGTCCAACATCATATAAGAAAGCGGATTCACGGCATCGTTGCCGTTCACATCCACACCGCCGACGCACAGGTTGTGGAAGGGGCAGTACCCCGCATAGTCCCGCGCGCTCTCGTCCGTCTGATACCAAAGCTGCTCGCCAAGCTTGATCCAAAAGCATTCAAGCAACTCCTGCGCCGCGTCGTCGGTAAGAAGGCCCTCCGCCTTGTCCCTCAAAAAGAAAGGATAGAGATACTGATCAAGGCGGCCTATGGAATAGCCGCCGCCGTTCCCCTCGATGAACAGGCCGCATAGGGTGAAATAGACCTGCTGGATCGCGTCCCGGAAAGTGGCGGGCGCGCCCACGGCGAGGCGGCGGCAGGTTTCGGCGATGTCCCGCAATTCAGACGCCCGGACGGGATCGGCTTCGGCGGCGGCCAGCTCCCCGGCCTTTTCGGCGTACCGCGCCGCCAGCGTCTCCATGCCTTCGCAGGTGATGGCGGCGGCCCGCCAGAAGTCGCGGCGCTCAAGGTTGCGCACGTCGGTGAGATCCAACGCGGCAAGCGCGGCCTCGGCTTCGCGCCTGATCCCGGAGTACCCCTTCACGAACAGGTGATCCCGAAAATTCGGGGTCAGTTCCGAAGGCGTGGACTCCACCTTGACACCGCAGTCCACCACCCCGCCGATACGGATGATCGCCATCGTATCTTCGGGCACCTGCTTTTCCCAGATGTCTCGGAGCGACTTGCCCACCCAGTAGGGATGGATGATCTCGCGGTACTGCGCCTTCTGCTCCTCAGTGATGTCGTAGGGATCCTGCGGGCGATCCCGCATGGTCTCCAGCTCAAGCACGAACCAGTTGTTCGACAGCTCGGGCGTGATGCAGGCCTGCCGGGCCTTCGCGCCCGCATTGCCGACAATCAGCTCCTGCGGCTGGATGGTGATCGTCTTGGTGCGGCATGTCTCCCGGAAACTCTTGGCGCGCCGCAGGATCAGCGCCTCGCCTTCCGTCTCCCGGAAAACCCGGGTCTTCGCCAGCGCCGCCTCCAGACACACAGAGGGGCGGTTCAGGAAAAACTGCTGCCTGAGAAACTCGATCCGCGGAAACATGGGACATCTCCTTCGCCCGGAACATTCCGGGCGGCATGGGCTCACTGCACGGCGGCCCCTTCGAGGAACCGGGACGTCACAAACGGCGTCCGCTCCAGTTCACGGACCTGACGGCGGCTCAACGCGCCCGTCGCCTCGTGGAAGCGGATCACGTCCTCAATCCAGAAGTGGAGCAGTCCGCCCTCGGCACGGCTTCGGAACAGCTTCCGCTGTTCGTCCGCCGCCAGAAACCGGTGCGTGTCCAGATCACCAAGAGCGACCGCTTCGGAAACCGGCTGCCCGGAGAACGTCTCCATGAACCTCCGGTACAGCGGGACGAGTTCGTCCTCCGGCATGGCGAGGATTGCGTCTACGGCCCTAAGATACGCCTTCATAAAGGCTTCGACCTGCGCGGGGTTCGCCTCCGCGAACTTACGGTCGGCGATGAGCAGGATAGGCTGGGTGATGCCGCATTCCCGCCCGGAGACCAGCCGCCGCAACCCAAGGGCGTCGGCCTTGTAGGTGTCCGGGGCCCACAGTACGACCGCGTCGCCCATACCGCCGGTGAACGCCTTGAGCGCCTCCTCCGGCTTCGTGTCTATGACGATGGACTCCGCATCGCTCGTGCCGAGCCGTTCCAGCCAAAAATACAGCAACTGGTGCGCGCTGGTTCCCATGGGCGCGAGCACGGTCTTTCCCTGCATGGCCGCGGCGCTGCCGTAGAGTTCGGGATAGCCGGGGTTCTCACCCTTCAGCTTCAGCAAGGGGCTGTCCGAGCGCACATAAACGGCGTTCGCCGCAGTCTCGTCCGCAGCCACCCCAATGACGGAAACCTGCCCGCTGAGGATGCCGAACACGGCGGCGGCCCCGCCGCACGCGCCGATCACGCACCCGGAGCGCCGCATGTTGTCCACCAGATTTTTCCCAGTGGGAAACACATTGCATTCCAGCGAAACGCCGTTCTCCACATCCCACTTCCGTTCATGTGCATACCATGCGGCGAAGGCTTCGTATTCGGAAAGCCACGCCGTCCGCAGGGTGACGGGCGACGCGGGGGCAAGGCCGGGTATAGTCAGCGCCACGGCCACGACAAGGGCGAGCAGACGGACGAACAACACGGGATACCTCGCTTTGCAAGGCCGCACCCCCGCACGGAGGCGCGGCCGGATTGGCTAAAGTTCATGGGCCGTGCGGCTCAGGATGTCTTCCTGAATCTCGCGGCTCAGCTCGACGAAATAGGCGCTGTAGCCCGCGACGCGGACGAGCAGGCTCTTGTAGTCCTCAGGGGCCCGCTGCGCGCAGCGCAAAACCTCATGGCTGACCACATTGAACTGAATATGGAACACGTCGAGGTCGAGGAAGGTCTTCAGGAAGGCGGACAGGCGCCGCTTGCCTTCTTCCCCGGCGACCACGGCGGGGGTCAGCTTGATGTTCAGGAGCGTCCCGCCGTCGATGCAATCGTGGGGCAGCTTGCCGAGCGACTGGAGGATCGCGGTTGGGCCGAGCCTGTCCATGCCCTGCGAGGGCGAGCAGCCGTCCGCAAGAGGCTTGCCTGCCTTGCGTCCCGAAGGCAGGGCGGCGACGGACAGGCCCTGCGGCACGTTCGACGAGACGGGGTACAGCGCGGGCAGCTTGGGATTGCCGAGCTTGCCGCGGTAGGTGCCGATTTCCTTGATGATGGCGTCAAACAGCTTCGTCATGTTGATGTCGGCCTCGTCGTTGTTGTTGCCCCACTTGGGCGCGTCCTCGATGAGCATACGGCGGATGTGCTCGCAGCCCTCAAAGTCGGCCCTGACCGCAGCGACAAGATCGGCCATTGAAATGCGCTTGTCCTCGAATACGATCTTCCGCACCGCCGTCACGGAATCCACGAAGTCCGCAAGGCCGTTGCCGTTCATGCCGGGGCCGGTGTTGAACTCGGCCCCGCCGTGGGTAAGGTCGCGGCCCTTTTCGATGCAGCCGGTGAGCAGCATGGAGGCCACGGGATTTGGCAGGTATTCGTAGTGCAGCTGTTCCAACAGGTTCTGAGACACGGAGAACTGGTGCAGCAGGAAACGCAATTGCTTGTATACGGCCTCCTCGAACTGCTCATAAGTCGTGAACGTCGAGGCGTCCCCGGTGTCCGCGCCGAGCTTCTTGCCGCTCTTGAGGTGTACGCCGTTGGTCAAGGCGAACTCCACCACGCTGCCGAGGTTGTAGTGCCCGGCCGAACTCCACTGGTAATGGCGTCCGGCAAGCTGCGCCTCCACGCACCCGATAGGCGCCCAGTCGCGGGCAAGGTGGGCGGGGATGCCCTTCTTAAGCAGCATCTTGTAGCCGACCTCGTCGCTGAAGATGGCCGGGAAACCGGATCCGGTCTGCACCAGCTCGGCAATCTTGAGGAAAAACTCCTCAGGATTCTTCTTGCTCAGACGCACGGACAGCGAGGGCTGAACCATCTGTACGTCGATGCTCGCCTGCAGCATGAGGTAGCTCAGTTCGTTGACGGCGTCGCGGCCATAGGTATCAAGGCCGCCCAGCGCAATGTTCTGGAAGGCGCAGAAACCTGAGTAGTGCTTCGCGGCGGGCTCGTTCCAGTACCAAATCTGCTCGCCGAACTTCACCCACAGGCTTTCGATGACTTCAAGGGCATCCTCATCGCTCAGGCCGCGTTCCCGATCCCTGCGGTAATAGGGGATCAGATACTGATCGAGCAGGCCCGGCGAATAGCCGCCCGCGTTGCCTTCGATAAAGAGGCCGACGAAGATGAAATAGGTGAGCTGCAAGGCTTCGTGCAGCGTATCCGGGGGATTGTGGGCGATCCGGCCACACACGGCGGCGATGCGTTCGAGGTCACGGCGGCGGGCGTCGTCGGCCCCTTCCATGAGTTCGCGGGCCTTTTGGGCGTGGCGTTCGCACAAAAGGCTGAACCCTTCGCAGCAGATGATCACGGCCTGCCAAAAATCACGCTTTGAAAAGTTCTCGATGTCGTTGAAGTCCAGCCCGGCGAGGTTTTCGGCGGCCTTGCGCTTGATCCCGTCGAAGCCGAGGGGCAGGACGAGCTGATGAAGGGCCGGAACCATGTCGCCGGGGGTACACTCGATCTTCACGTCGTTGTCGCAGATGCCGCCGACGGAGAACAGCTCATGGACATCCTTCGGGGCGCGCGCGTCCCAGAAATCCCGGAGCGTCTTGCCCTTCCAGTAGGGATAGATTTCCTCACGATAGAGCCGCTTCTGTTCTTCCGTGATCTGGTAGGGATCCTGCGGGCGTGTGCTCATCGTATCCAATTCGTTGTAGAACCAATTGTTCGAGAGCTCAGGATTCACATGGATGCTGCGCGCCACGGCCCCGGCGTTGCCGACGATGAGCTCGTCCGGCTGGATAGTGATGGTCTTGGTTTCGCAATGCCGCTTGAAGACCTTGGCCCGGCGGATGACCATCGGCTCACTTTCGGTTTCCTGAAACACGCGGGTCGCGGTCAGAGCGCCCTCGATGCAGACGCTCGGCTTGTGGGAAAAGAACTGCTTCTTGAGGCGCATGATCCGTTCGAGACGGGCTTCCTTGGTGAGAGACATCATCATTCTCCTTTCATTTCAAGAGCTGCCGATCAGGCAACGCACAACACCTTCACATGACCCGCGTGCTCCCGGACGCGGTTGACGGCGGCGGCGACGGCGTCCCGGGCGGGGGGGGGGACATCGCCCAGAGCATAACCGCGCCCGAGCATGTCATATTTGTTCTTGCCGAGGCGGTGGTAGGGCAGCAACTCCAGATCGGCGATGCCCTCAAGCCCGGCTGCGAACGCGCCGTACCGATCGAGATGTTCTGGGGCGTCATTCAGGCCGGGAATGAGCGGAAGGCGCAGATGGATGCGTACGTTTCCGCCCTTTTCGCGGCCCAGACGCCGGATGTTGTCCAGAATCAGCGCATTGGGTTGACCTGTAAGCCGCCTGTGCGCCTCGTCGTCGAGGTGCTTCACGTCAAAAAAGATGTGATCCATCACGTCGGCAAGGGCCAGCAGGCGTTCGTACGGCGCAAACCCCGACGTTTCCATCGCCGTGTTGATGCCGAGCCTCCGACAGCGTTCCGCCAGTTCCACGGCGAATGCGGACTGCGACAGAACCTCCCCGCCGGAAAAGGTCACACCGCCCCCGGAGTTGCGGTAGAACAACATGTCGCCCTTGAGGATCTCGAAGACCTCTTCAACGGTATATTCGTTCCCGGCCATGACCAGCGCCTTTCCGGGACATTCGCGGGCACAAAGGCCGCAGTCGTCGCACAGCTCCCGGTCGATGACCGGCGCCTTCCCCGGTTCAAAGGCCACGGCCCCCTTCGGACACACCCGGGCACAAAGGCCGCAGCCGAGACAGTCGTCGGCCTTTTGCAGCAGTTCCTTCGGCATACGCTGCGTCGTCGGGTTGGAGCACCACAGGCAGCGCAGCGGACAGCCCTTGAAAAAGACCGTCGTCCGCATGCCGGGGCCGTCATGCAGGCAATAGTGCTGAATATTCTCGATAAGCGCCTTCATGCCGATACTCCTACAACGTCAGGCTGTCGTATTCTTCCCGGTGACGCTCGCGCAGCGCGTACAATTTGGCGATCTCGACGCTGCCGCGCCGCTCCACGTCTTTTGCGCATTCCAGCAGCACGTCCATGACCCGGACGGGGCGGCGCAGGGACAGCAGCCAGCGGACGGTGACGGCAATGTCCTCAGGCTGGATCATCTCTTCAGGAGCCAGCGACGCCCCTTCGCCCGCGGCCATATCGGTATTCACCCAGCCGGGGCACAGAGTCGTGATCGCGATGCCCTTGGCGGAGAGGTCGCGGAACGCGGATTCGCCGAGCCCGACCAGCCCGAACTTGGAGGCCGAATAGCCGCCAAGGTTGGCCACGGCGACCTTGCCGTTGCGCGAGGCCACGTTGACGATATGGCCACCGCCCTGCCGTTCCATAATCGGCACGATTTCCTGCATGAACACGAATGGCGCCCGCAGGTTGACCTCGAACAGCCGCGTGAACGTGGCGGCGTCCAGATCGAAAGTCCCCGGAATGCTGATCCCAGCCCCGTTGAACAGGAAATCGATCCGCCCGCAGTCCCCAAGGATATCCCTGACCACCGTGCGGATGGCGGCGACATCAGACACGTCGGCGGCGTAGATGCCGGGAACAGTTTCGCCTTCGAGGGCGTGCGCGCGGACGAGTTCTTCCTTCGCGGCCTCAAGGTTCCCACGATTGCGGGCGACAAGCTGAACCCGATAGCCCAGCGACGCTAGTTCATGCGCAACGGCCTTGCCGATGCCTCGGCTGCCTCCGGTAACGACGGCGACGGGAGTCGGTTGCATACGCTTCTCCACTTTGGTTTGCGGTGAAGGCGGACGGCCTCAGGCGGCGGGTCCGTCGTTTTCCATAAAATGACAGGTGAACGATTTCCTGACGTACCCCTCGACGTGCCAGATCGTGTGCGCCCCATAGGGAATCACGAAACTGTCGCCGGGGGCCACGGTTACCTGCGAGCCGTCCTCATGTTCGATGACGGCCTCGCCTTCGAGGATGGTGCACATCTCAGTGCTCGGATGGGACATGATCTCGAAGGTTCCGCCTTCGCAGCTCCAGATGCCCGCGATCAGCTTGCCGGACGGATGGACGAAGCAACGCCACGTGTGCGTTACCGGATTCCCGGAAAGCGGATTGGGGGCGATGCCCTCGACGTGCTCCACGGCCCCCTCCGGGCCGAAGCGGACAATCGTTTTCATGGCGACCTCTTTTGTTCTTTTATTTAGAACTTTTTTCTATTTTTGTATACAGCAGCCGCTTTGTCAAGCTTCGGGCAAAAAAACCGCCCTTGACGGGCGATTCAGGATGGGGGAAGTTCCCCGTTTTTACTAAATTAATTCTTCCATAAAAACAAAATATTAGGGTAACATCATTACAACTCCGGCTCTTTGTGTCCACACACGGCGGCACCCGCAAAAGCCGTTGTCCCTTCCTGCAGGAAGGAAACAGGCTTCCCACGGGTGCGTGCACAGATGAAGGGCCTACGTGGAGCCATTCCGTAAACTCCATCGGCCCGCCATTCAGCGGGGCGCGGTCAGCCGTGCGACCGTCGCGACGATCCCCACGATTTCTTCTTGGGCTTGCCGAGGCAGCGGCGAGAGTAGCCTTTCTATTGTATGCGCCCATTCCCCCGCTTCGTCTTCCCCGCGGAACAAGTCGGCTATGGAACACTCCAGCGCCTCGGCAAAAAGCTGCAACCGTTCAAACCGAGGGGCGATGACACCTTTCTCCATGCGGGATAGGGATTCCTGTGAAATGCCCACCCGCTCCGCCAACTCCTCTTGGCTCATCTTCAAGAGCTTCCGTTTTTCCGAAATGATAGAGCTGAACTGCACCATGACAGGCTTTGCCGTTTTAGGGGCCATTATGCTCTCCATACTTAAAATTCCGTATGAAAAGCATACATTCAGGAAAAAACGGAACTCGTTATGTATTAAAATATATATTCATTGACGTAAAAAATATATTTTGTATAATTTGGCTTACCTGATGCCTTGCACAAAGGGAAGCCGCCAACGACTCGCAGCCAGCGCCAGCAATGCGGGATCGCCCGTACCGATGCCCCTACGGAGCGTCGCCAGAGCCTCCACGCATGCCCGCATCTTTCGATACAGCTTAAACCTGGCGCTACCCCTTGAGAAGCGCTAAAGCCTGTTCGATGCCTACTTCGGAACAAATGTTCCCAGCTTGACGCCATAACAAAAGGCCTGTTCAGCTCTGCCGAGCAGGCTTTTTATAAATATTTTATAATTTCAAAATAATATGCAGTTATCTATTTATGAAAATCGTTCAACTTCGAATATACTTTCTTGGCCCTTCCGGCTTATAATATCAACATAATCTCAAGGCATGATGCAGACAAACTAATAAGTATCAATGCAATGATAAGACATGTTTTATAATAGAGGATATCATGCTGCGTTATGTATGGAGAAAAAGCCCCAACTTCATTCGCAATTTCACATCAAAGATTTTAGTCAAATACCTTATGCTAACCTCCCGGCAATCCAGATCAAAAATCAAAGAACGACCGGGGCGCCTGATCATCATGGGAAATTTTTCCAGTGGCGGCGGAATTAGCCGCTCTGCTGAGCGTTATTGTGAACAATTGGAAATAAAAGAGAAAAACCCTATTTGTGGAGATACCACGGCGGCAACGTGCCAGCCGATCAGGAAGCACTGCCCGGCAGTTCTGGCTTTAAGGGAGATGAGGGACGACTCTGCTCCGGCAACCGTTATTATCCATCTGAACCCGCCTCATTTCCTTCTTGCCTTGCTGCACCTTGGACGTAAATTCGTTAAAAATAAATATATTATTGCTTACTGGGCATGGGAATTGCCTGCTTTGCCGCCAGTCTGGAAGTACTGTCTGGAGATAGTGGATGAAATCGAAGTTCCGAGCACTTTTACACAGAAGATTATTTCTCAATATACAGACAAACCTGTGCGTGTGGTTCCTCCCATAGGCCATCTGTCGCAAAAAAGTCCTGAAGTCAGACAGTATGGCGCTTCAGGAAAATTACGGTGCCTTTTTATCTTTGATCTTGCATCAAGCATGGAAAGGAAAAATCCAGAAGCCGCCATCAAAGCCTTCTCTTTGGCGTTTTCGCCAGATGAGGCGGAACTGACGATAAAAATCCTTTCCCCACAGGCCTCGCCTGCTGCCATGCAGCAACTGCAAGCGTTGGAAAAAGAAATTCCCCATCTCCATATTCTGTCCGAATGGCTTGATGAGACACAGCTTGAAGCCTTGTACAGTACTCATGACGTTTATTTGTCACTCCACCGTTCAGAGGGTTTTGGCTCCACCCTGTATGAAGCGATGAGCAAAGGGCTTTATGTCGTTGCTACAGGGTGGTCCGGCAATATGGATTTTATGCGCGGCAGTAAAGTTTTTCCCATTCCATATACAATGGAAGATATACCACAGCATGTTGCTGACCATTTGGGAATAAGAAACTGCCAATGGGCTAACCCTGATATCAATACTGCAGCAACCATATTACGCAATATTTATAAAGAATGTTTTCCGTCAGGGGAAAAGCATTGTAATATTGTAGAAGGCCATGACCAACAGGTTACCTTACAGCAGTATCGCATAGACGAGGGAGCCAGCAAATGATCATTTCAAAAACGCCGTTTAGAGTCTCTTTTTTTGGAGGGGGAACGGATTATCCCTCATGGTATCATACACATGGCGGCGCCGTCTTATCTACCACAATCAATAAATATACATATGTCACCTGCCGTTGGCTTCCTCCGTTTTTTCCACATAAACATCGTGTGGTCTATTCCAAACTGGAAGATGTTCGATCGCCGTACGAAATCATTCATCCTTCCATCAATGCGGTTCTGTCAGCCTATAACCCAGAAAAGGGCATAGAGCTGCATACGGACGCAGATCTGCCTGCCCGTTCAGGACTGGGCTCCAGTTCGGCATTTTTAGTTGGGCTGCTCCATTCCATGGAGGCGCTCATGGGAAGGCGTGTAACTCCTATGTGGCTTGCAAAAGAAGCCATTCGCTTTGAACAGAATGTCCTTGCGGAGCATGTCGGCTCTCAAGATCAGGTGGCCGCTGCCTTTGGCGGGCTCAACGTCATACAATTTGAACGGGACGACGAAATAAGCGTTCGGCCAGTAATCATTTCAAAAGCAAGAAAAAAGCTGCTGAATAACCACCTGATGCTGTTTTTTACGGGTTTTTCGCGCTCGGCATCCGAAGTGGCCCAAGTGCAAATCAAGAATATTGACAACCGGACTGCCGAACTACGCAAAATATATTCCATGGTTCATGATGCCCTCGATATCTTAAGCTCTGAAACAGACATCCGCCATTTTGGGGAAATGCTGCATGAGGCGTGGATGTTCAAAAGGAGCCTCTCCAGCCGGATAACGTCAGATCGCATTGATGAAATTTATGATCGGGCACGGCAGGCTGGGGCCATTGGCGGGAAGCTGCTTGGGGCTGGGGGCGGAGGCTTTTTTCTGCTTTTCGTGGAACCGGACAAACAGCAGGCCGTAAAAGACGCCCTCAAGCACTATCTGTATGTCCCTTTCGAATTTGAAACCGGCGGCTCACAAATCATTTATTTCACTGAATAGGTTGCTATGAATACCCCTGCTCCTTCCCCGCTGGCCTGCCTTTTTCTACTGCCGTGCGCCTATGTTTGCGAAGGTTCTTTTCGCAACGTCAGGAAAACTCTCGCCCGTGGCTGGCCTTATTTTTATGAACTTCTTGCAGATCGGCACAGGATAGGAAAAGCGTGCGCCGACCTCCCGCACTGGGAGGCCGTCACCATACTGTCGTTCTTTTTCGGGGCTTCCTATCTTCAGAGACACGGGGGGCTTTATTACGGCCTTGTCAACGTGGTTGCCAAGCTTCGGAAATTCGGCTTAAGGGGTATGCTGTTCGCCTCTCTGGCTGAAATACATAAGCTCGCGATACAACGAAAAGACAACAGCCAAAATTTTTTGCTCTGTTTTGACAAAAACGCACGCGCGGGCAAAGGGCTGCTTACTTTTTTGCATTGCCTGAAAACCGCTTCCTATAATGTAGAGGCCTTTACAGAGCAAGACGATTTGTTTGCCAAAAATATTGCTTCATTACGAAAGCTAGGCGTTTATCGCGCATTTGCACGGAGCCACAGCGCATCTGTAGCGGACTACTGTTATGAAGTTGGCGATTGCTATTCAGGCTTTCTGGTTCCCGTAGCAGATCTAAAGCATAGCCTTTTGGATACGATGCGTTACGTATCCCCTCATGGTATAATTTTCTGTATCTGCGACGATACTTCTGAACTTCGTGCTGTAGATTCTTCACTACTTGAAAAAATTGACCATATCATTTGTTACACAATATCTTTTATTCCAGCTCATGTTTCTTTGCTGGCTGTTCCTGAATCGGATAAAAACCTGAATATTGAAATAGACAAGATAGTCCATTTCCTTGCGCGCTGTGAAATCCTGCCTCCCAAGTGCATTGCCGATTACTATGCAAAGCAATCCATTTCAACACAGATTCGAGGCGTTCCCGTTGTCTCCCTGGCAATTCAGCTTCATGAAGACGCTTCAACCACGCGAAATATGGTTGGGGCCCTGCTTACAGCCTGTGAAAAGGCTGGGCTGGCATGCGAAATCGTATTCTGGGGAAAAAAACTCCCTGAGTGGGTATCGCAACTCGCCGTAGCGTGGAAGCACCTTGACATTCCACCGGTTCTTTTTCTGGAACATCTGGCTCTTATTGAAAAGAGTTGCAGCTGTGACGCCGTCCTGCTGGTCAAGGACGGTACGTTGCTGCTGAAAGGACTGGACAGCGCACTGGCGATACTCAAGCAGTCGCCTGAGGTTCACCTGTGCGGCTGCCGCCTCCTGGCGGCGGACGGCTCTTTGCATGGAGCTGGGGCACAGCTGAAAGATGGCCATATCGTCCCTATAGGACAGGGCGAATCATTCAAGGCCCCCTTTTTCAGGATCACCCGCTCTGTCCCCCTTCTTTCGCTGCATCTCCTGCTCTTTAAAAAGGGAGTTGGCCTGTTCAGCACTGAAAGAAAAAATATCTGTCTTTTGGAGCAGTCGGAAGGTTTCATCGGCTTTACTGACAATTCCTCCCTGGCGGTTTTGTGTGCTGACCTGGAGGCGTATCTGCCCGATGTTGGGCAGCCGCTACAGCAACAGCAGGGAAAAGGTGTCTCAGATGAAGAAGCAGCAGCTTTGGCGGCTCAGGATCGCTATATCCCAGCAACCGTGAATGAAACCGACAGGCCGGTACGCATCCTGTATTATTCCCCCTATCCCTCACATCCGGCAAGCCATGGAAACCGCAGCACCATCCAATTCTTCGGGAAAATTTTCAGGGAAAAAGGCTGTGAAGCCCATTTTGGCCTTCTGGAACTTGATCGCTGTACCCCCGAAGACATGGCCGCCATGCACAGGGCCTGGGACAGCGTGGCCACCCTTCCCTACCCGTTCCATGATGAAAGCCATTTGGGGGTCGATGTCCCTTTTGACGGCTGGTACGAAAAGGGGCTGGGCGAGCATATCGCCTGGTTGTGCTCCCTTCATTCCGTAGACGTCCTGTTCTGTTCCTATGTGTTCCAGTCAAAGATGCTGGAATTCGTTCCCAAACATATCCTGAAGGTCATTGATACGCACGACAAGATGGGCGGACGCTATGCCGCACAAAAAGCACGCGGCGTTAAAACAGAATTTTTTTCCTGTAGCCCTGAAGACGAGGGCCGCTACCTGCGCCGTGCCGACATCGTAATCGCGCGCAGAGAGGAAGAGGCCAGATACTTTAACGAAGTCAGCGGCCAGGATTCAGCTATTGTCATTCCCCATGTGGAACCTCCGCATTTTTTGCAGCGCAGTTTTGAAAGGGTACACGCCGTCGGCCTGGTTGCAAGCGCCAACAGGATCAATCTGGATCTTGTTACCGATTTCCTTCACGCCGTGCAGTCCCAGCAGGCGGCCCCTCCCTTTGAGGTCAGAATAGCCGGCCA
The DNA here is from genome assembly GCF_057864385.1 of Bilophila sp. Taxonomy (NCBI): domain Bacteria; kingdom Pseudomonadati; phylum Thermodesulfobacteriota; class Desulfovibrionia; order Desulfovibrionales; family Desulfovibrionaceae; genus Bilophila; species Bilophila sp. The sequence goes on from NZ_DBMAFI010000023.1 coordinate 46,923, forward strand.
AGTTTCAACCATGATTAAAGATGTCTCCGCCTGCAAACGCGAGGCATTCCACTGCCCCTGGGTCAAGCTCCTCGGTTTTGTGGAAGATATCGCCGGTTTTTATGCGGATGTTGACCTTGTTGTCTCGCCGGTCACGCTGGGCACAGGAATCAATGTCAAAACGGTACAGGCCATGTCATACGGCATGCCGCTTGTGACAACCGCCTTTGGATGCAAGGGAATAGAAACAGGGCACCCAATGCACTCACACGCAACGGTAGAGGAAGTTGCCGCCGCGGTGTTCCACATCTTCAGGCAGCCCCAACTGCTTGGAGAGCTCGCCGAGTGCAGCCGGCAACGGTACAGGACATTTTATGAAACCAGCCTGGAAGGTTTTGATTTCCTGATTCAACAGGCAAGAAAAAGGAGCTGTGGCCAATGACCCTCTTTCGTAAACTTTTCAAAATGTTACCTGACAACCTCAAAAAGGGTCTGAAGGATTCCGCCTATCCCGTCATTGAACGGCTGCATGCCCGCATCAAAAACGAAGGCTACCTGAGGGAATCAATCAAAGAGAATTCTGAAGGCTTGAACCTGGAACATTATCAGCTTCCCGTATTGCAGCGCCTGATAGATTTGGGGGGGTTCAACACGCTGCAGGGCCGCAGGGTTTGTGAAATTGGCGGCGATGGGGAATTTGGCATCGCCCGCCTCTGGCACAGGCTGACTGGAGAACGCGTCGTAGTCAGCAATCCCTATCCTAACACCGCGTTAACCGATGAAGCCCTGTCCCAGTACGGCGTTTCGCTTGTCCGGCTGCCGTTTGAAAGCATGACATCCGCATCCAATGCTTTTGATATCATCTACGGCTGTGCAGTCATGGAGCATATAGTCAATATGGCTGAGTTCTTTGAATGCGCGTTTGAACGGCTCGCACCAGGGGGCTGGGCCATTCTGCATGGATGCCCCCTGTGGCATTCGGCGGTTGGCCATCACACATATATACTTTGCGATGATACACTCTATTCCTTTGGTGATGAAAACTGTCCGGTCAGGCCTTTTTCACACTTATACATGATGAAAGATGAGCTGCGTGAAGCTCTGGTAAAAAGATCCGTCCCTCAAAAACATGCCGATGCCATTTGTTCGCAAATTTATGATTCCGATCAAATCAACCGACTGTCGATTGCCCAAATATGTTCGGCAGCAGCCAAACAGCCGTGGCAGGAAATACGGCTTGTAACGGATATTGACTACACCCCACACCAGCAAAAAGATTTTATCAATAAATTAGGCATTGAAGTAAAAGATGTCCAAAGGGCTGCAATATATATTGCCGTAAAAAAACCTGATTATCTTTAATAGTAAAAGAAGGAAAGCAACATGATTCCATTTCTAAAAAAAATCCTTGGAAATGACTGTGAAGCCTCTCATGGCGAAGACATAAAACATACTGAAAAAGCGGCAGTCAACGACTGGAACTCTTTTGACAACTGGTTTTGCAATTCCATTCATAACGCCCCCGTCTCACCCAAACGCCCCTTGGCAAGTTCATGGGATTGGAATTCAAAATATGGACTGCCTATTAAGAACATCATGGATGAGGTTGAGGCAGTCTATGCCGAGGATCTCCTTCTCGATCTGAAACAAAAGAACATTGAAGGCGATATCGTTGAGTTTGGCGTTTTTGAAGGGGGATGGATTGAAAGGCTCTGGCAGTCCTGCAACCGTATAGGCTTGAATAAAAAAATTATTGGTTTTGACAGTTTTGAAGGGTTACCGGAACCAGGTGAAAACGACTATCCCGGATGGGAGCGCGGCCAGTTTTCAACAACCTATGAAAAGGTCTGCAACCTGCTCAAAACCCATGAACGCCCTAATATTTCCTTGATCAAGGGATGGTTTTCCGAGTCATTCAAGAGGCCGGAAATTCAAGGCATCGATAAAATTTGTTATGCAAGAATCGACTCCGACCTTTATCAGCCGGCTGTCGAGTGCCTTGATTTTCTTCGGGACAGGCTGGTTGATGGTGCAATCCTTGTCTTTGACGACTGGTCATGGGGGCTGGAAAAGGGCGAATCAAAGGCCCTTTCCGAGTGGCTCCCCACATCAGGGCTTGAACTGGAATTTTTGGCGTATAACGGCATTGTCCACCTTTATCTTAGAGTCCACAAAAAATAATCCTTTCATGCAGCGTTGCCGGATTCCTTGGTTTATTTAAAGCCTCATGCTCGGCATAGTATTGTTATTGGATAGAAAAAACATGCCTTCACTCCGTAAAGCCTATGACCTCTGGCTGTATGACCGCCCCCTGTTCTGGCAGCGCCTCAAGGCAAACCTGAACAGGGGCACGCACAGCCCGCTGTCTTTTTTGCGCGGCAACGCTTCCCTTCAACAGGATATCCTGCTCGCCTCTCCCCTGTGTACGGAAAAGGCGCGCTGCCTTGTGGTCTTTAGCTGCAACCCTTTGCTGCCCAGCGGCGTGGCGACGGCCGTCCGTACCCAGTGCCGGCTGTTGCGGGACATGGGGTATGCCCTTGATGCCCTTGTCTACGCTATGGACGGCTGTTCGCGTGAGGATGCCGAAGTGCTTCAGCGGCACTTTGAGCGCACAGCCGTAATCTACCCCCGGACAGCGCGTCAGGAACGATTGGCGGACGGGGTTACCGCCCCCAACTTGGATACATGGTGCGGGAGTGAGTTGCTTGATGCCTGCGCGCTCCTGCTGGAGGATGGAAGGTATTGCGGCGTCATCGTGCACCAGCCTTGGCTGTCCCGTGTGCTCGCTTGTGTGCCGAAAGGAATAAAAAAATATCTCTTCATGCATGATAATTTTGCCGGGCGCGCCGCCTTGTTTGAACGGCAGGGCCTTCCCGCACGTTCGGCGTGGCTGAACCTTGAGGAAGCTGAACAGGCGCGCTGCATGAAGCGGGCTGATATTATTTTTGCGATTCAGGATGAAGAGAAGGCGCTGTATGAACGGCAGCTGTGTTCACAGCGGCAGGTTGTGATCTTCAAAATTCCTTTCCCGGACAACACTCGGCTCCCTCTGCCTCGCGTCCATGATAAGCTGGCTGTCGGAGTGCTTGCCAGTGACAACGAAAGCAACCGGCACGCCGTCGGCGACTTCCTGATCCGCTGGGAACGCGAATCCCGCCTGCATGGTTGCACCGAGCTGCATATTGCCGGGGACGTCTGCAATTTTATCAAATCGCGCGACCCTTCAGTACATCTTCTTGGCCGTGTCGAAAACCTTGAGCGTTTTTACGCTGATCTGCATCTGGTGATCAATCCCGACTTCAGCGGGACAGGCATCAAGATCAAGTCGCTGGAAGCCCTGAGCTATGGGCGGCCTTTGTTGTGCGGCGGCGCCGGGAGCCGGGGGCTGAACGCGGTGCATCCCTGGCATGCCCTTCCGGGCCGGGCGTCCATGCTGGACTGTATCGTCACCCTGACGCAGCGCAAAGAGATGCTTCCTCCTCTCCGTGAAGAGTCGATCAGGCTATTTTACGAATACAGCCGCATGGATACCTATCGGGCTGCGCTTGAGGGCATGCGGAGGCAGGCAGACGGCAGCGCCGGCGATATGCCCCCTGGGAAAGCCCCTGTTCCATTCTTTTTCGATGCGGCCCCGCTTGCCCTCTGGGAACAGTCGGATATCCACAAAACCGGCATAGGCCGCATGGCAACACGCGCGCTGCGGGCCTTCGTCCGACGGGAGGATATCCGTGTACTGCTGATCTCCCCCAGCGGCATGGAAAACGATGTACGCCGCTTTCTGGAGCATAACCCTTGGGCGCGTAACGCTTCCCTCCTTCACCTTGCCTTGTCCAAGAACCCATCCGGCTCATGGCACGGGAAGAAGCTGAAACCTGCCATCCGCCGGATATTGGCCCCCCTGCCGAGCAGGGTGCAGGGCTGGCTCAAACAGGCTGCCGGTGTCCGCCCGTTTGCCCTGTACGATCAACCCTGCGAGGCACTGCGCCAAGCGATTCTGCCGCATATGCCAGCCAGGGGAAAAGCTGTCTGGTTTTCGTGCTTTCAGCCCGTCCCCCATGAGGTTTCCGCCATGCCCGGCATACGGTCATGCGTTGTGCTGCATGACATCATCCCCCTGCGGCTGCGGGACAAACACCCTTTTTACGGGCCTTGCCTTGATCTCATGCGCCAGCATCTGCGGAAAGCGGACATCATCTGGGCCAATTCCCAGTTTACACGGCAGGACTTCCTCTCCTTCTTCCCCGGTGCGGATGGGGACAAGGTCCGCGTAGCCCTCCTTGGCGGCGGCGATCATTTTCATGCGGCAGACGGAGGGCAAACGGAATCCGTCCTGCGTGCTCTTGGCATCCCCGCCCATACGCCGTTTTTTGTCAGCCTGGCTACCGTGGAGCCACGAAAAGGACTTACCTGCGTTATCCGTGCATTTCGCCGCCTGGTGGAAAAACATCCTGATGCGCACCTCCTGCTTGTAGGGCAGAAGGGCTGGAACTGCGGCGGAATCATGCGGGAATGCGCAGAAACCCGGCAGATCCACCTGACGGGCTTTCTCCCCGACGAGGCTGTCGCGGCCCTCCTGAGCGGCTGCCGTGCTTTCCTGTATCTCTCGGAATATGAAGGGTTCGGCCTTCCTGTCCTTGAAGCCATGTCCTGCGGCGCGCCCGTTATTGCTGCGAACAGTACATCGCTGCCGGAGATAGGCGGCGATGCCGCCCTGTATGTCCCTCCCTCGGATGTGGAAGCGCTCGCGGCGAGGATGGGCGAACTTCTGGAACATGAAGCTCTCCAAAAGACATTACGCCGCAAGGGACTTGCCAGATCCGCGGCCTTTACATGGGATGCCTTTGCCCAAACCGTTGTAGACGGCATGGTTTATGGAACGCTGCGGAATGGCAGCGGCACGCGGACGGAAAAACAGCACTGATCACGCCAGTCGGCACAGGATACAAGCATTATGTCCCTCTTTCAGAATATCCAGAATATGTTGCTCAGGGATTTCCTGACCATTTACAGGATAATGCCGGCCTTTATCCGCCGAAAAATCCTCCTTGTCTTTTTGCTGATGCTGGTGATCGCCATCTTTGAAGCATTATCCATTCTTTCGCTTTCTTTTTTGGCGCTGAGCGTCGCCTCTCCCGACAAGACGATGAGCCTGCCTCTGGTCAGGTATGCCTTTGATATCTTTCCAAGCCTCCATAGCCTCCAGTCCGATGTCAGAATATTCGCCTTCTGGGTGGCCCTTCTGGTGGCGGGGCTTACCATCGTCAAGAACGCCATGTCCGCCCTGGCAGGGATGCGCACCGCCATGTTGGGCGAAGCTGTGGCTCAGTATGCCGGGGAAACGCTCTTCCGCTACTTTCTGAACAGCTCATATCTGGATTTTCTTTCAGGGAAGACCCGACAGATCCCCCAAGTGTTCTCATGGCGCAGCCAGCTCGGATTTTTCCTTGTAAACCTGATGCAGGTCTACACATATATTGTCATCTCCATCGCGCTGTTTCTGATACTCATCTCGGCGACGCCCGAAGTCCTGCTGGCAACGCTGGTTGTCGTCACGTCGCTATGCTTTTTTATTTACAAAAGAATCAAACAAAGCGTCGATGCCGCCGGCAAGGAGTCCGCCGAGTGCTCCAGTATGGAATACCTGGCGCTGGAAAACGCCAAACGCGGCATGATGGAAGTGCATATCTACCGACAGCAGCCGTATTTTTTTGAAGCGTACCGTTCCGCAGGGATGAAGGCCATGCAGAGCCGGGCGCTCATCACCGTCGCCCCTCCCATCCCCACATGGATATTGGAAAGCATCGCCTTCCTCGTAATCCCCGCGGCGCTGTGGATCATGATATCGTTTTATGATGCCTCCATGTCCCGCATTACCGGCGTGCTGACCATGATCATGCTTGCCTCATGGCGCGTACTGCCACTGCTCAACCGCTCCATGACGAACATGGTTGCCTTGCGCGGAGCGCACTATCCGGCGCTCCAGTGTGCCGGGCTTATTGACGCGATACAGAAAGCTCCCATCCCTCCGGCCGTGGAAGCCGAACAGCGGCTGGAATTCAGTGAGGCCATCAGCTTTGAGGATGTTTCCTTTTTCTACCCCTCGTCTGAGAAGGCCGCCCTGCGCCATGTCACATTCCGGCTTGCCAAAGGGGAGAGGCTGGGGATCGTCGGACAGTCCGGGGCGGGGAAAAGCTCTCTGGCCAATATCCTCAGCGGGCTCATTGAGCCTACTGCCGGGCGGATGCTCGTGGATGGGAACCCCCTGTCCCCCTCGGAGCGCGCCGCCTATATGCTTGGGGTGGGGTATGTGGCGCAAAACCCATACGTTGCGCCGGGCACGCTCGCGCAGAACGTCGCCTTCAGCCAATGGGGGCGGCCTTATGATGAGGAACGCGTGCGGCAGGCCTGCCGGATGGCCCATCTGGATATTGTGAACCAACGTCCTGAAGGCATCAACCTCCCTATAGGGGAAGGAGGCAGCGGCCTTTCAGGGGGGCAGTTGCAGCGCCTTTCCATTGCGCGCGCCCTGTATGCCTCGCCGCACCTGCTGATTCTTGACGAGGCCACAAGCTCGCTGGACATGGGGGTAGAGGCGGCCATCATGAAAACCATCACCTCGCTTCCCAGATCAATGACGCTGGCGATTATCGCCCACAGGCTTTCCACTGTGGAATCGTGCGATTCCATCCTTTGGCTCAGGGATGGCGAGACCGCCATGTACGGCCCTCCCTCCGAGGTGCTGCCGCATTACAGGGAATACCTGCGGGCTTCACATGAACGCACATTGCCGCAGGCATAGTCGGGGCTCATAGCCCCTTTTCCGGCTGCCTGATTCGGCCGCCACTCACTGCCATGACGAATAAAAGAGGTGTTTTTATGCGGGAAGCTGTCATCCTTGCAGGAGGGTTCGGCACTCGGCTGAGATCCGCCGTTCCGGATCTGCCGAAAGCCATGGCCCCTGTTGCGGGCAAGCCGTTCCTGGAAATCCTGCTGGCGCATCTGGAAAAGAAGGGGATACGGCACGTCATCCTTTCCGTAGGCTACCTCGCGGAAATCATTGAATCCCATTTCGGCGACAGTTTTGCCTCACTGCATATCAGCTACGCCTACGAGGATGAGCCTCTCGGCACAGGCGGGGCCTTGCGCTTCGCCATGCAGCAGTGCCGCGAGGACGTGGTGCTGGCGCTCAACGGCGATACCTTTCTTGATGTTGATCTGGAACAAGCCGGGCAGGATTGGCGACACCACCGCGCCCCCATTCTTTTCGGCGTACAATCCGACGATACCGCACGCTACGGCAGCCTGTTGACGGATGGCCGCCGCGTCACCGGCTTTCTGGAAAAGGGACGGAAGGGGCCGGGCATCATCAACGCGGGAAGCTACCTTTTTCCGGTTACGCTTTTTGACGGGCAGAACCTTCCGGCGAGCTTTTCGCTGGAACAGGACTTTCTGGCGCGGGAAATCTCCCGCAGGGCCTTCCGCCTGTTTCCCATCGACGAACCTTTTATAGATATCGGCGTCCCGGAGGACTATCTGTTGGCCCAAACCTATTTGAAACGGTATGCCTGACAATGATGAACAAGGCCCTTTTCCTTGATCGTGATGGCATTATCAATGTGGACTTTGGTTATGTGCATAAGAAGGAACATATTGTCTTTGTGGAAAACATTTTTCCTCTGGTGCGCGCCGCCAACCAAAAAGGGTATCTGGTCATCATCATAACCAATCAGGCCGGCATCGGCAGAGGGTATTATACCGAAGAAGATTTCTTTGCCCTTATGCACTGGATGCAGGAGCAATTTCAAAAACATGGCGCCGTTGTCCATGATGTTTTCTACTGCCCTTTCCATCCCGTTCATGGAATCGGCCGTTACAGGCGGGAGAGTTTCCTGCGCAAACCGCATCCGGGCATGATCATGCAGGCAGCGGAAAAATATGAAATCGATCTTGCCGCCTCCGTGCTGGTAGGCGACTCGCTTACGGATATTCAGGCAGGCATGGCCGGAGGGGTGGGCAAACTTTTCCTCCTTGCCCAGGATGGAGGGGAAACGCCGCAAGCCCAGACCATCTCCGGGCTTTTAGAGGTCATTAACCACTTATCATAGAACAGCATAAAACCATTTTGTTGAAACGGGGCATGCGGGTTTGCCCCAAAAATATTTCTGGACGGCAGTTTTTGGAGGTTCCATGTCCTGCAAATTTCCTTTTTCCTTTATTGAAGTCTTTTCAAATGGGGATGTTTATCCTTGCTGTCCCGAATATTGCTATTACTATTGCCTCGGCAATATTTTTGAGCAAAGCCTTGAAGAGATCTGGTATGGCAGCAAAGCGACGGCGCTGCGAAAAAGGCTGCTTTCCGATGACCATACCGTCTGCAATGCCATGCAGTGCTTCAGGGAAACCATGGATTTCCTTCTTCCTGAAGACGATATCGTGTGGGATGAGAAACCGCCGCTTCCCATTGCCGTTAAGCTCAGCCATGATAAGGAATGCAATTGCTCCTGCATCACATGCCGGGATATGCCCATACGGTCTTCGCAGCAGGAACTTGATGAGCTGAACCGGAAAATCGAAACCCACTTTCTTCCATTGCTGCGCAATGCCAAGGTCGTCTCCCTTTCCGGGGCTGGAGATCCCCTCTTTTCACGGCACTCCCGCCAGCTTATCCGCCGTATTGCAGAAACCTATCCCTCCATGCGCTTTGCGCTGCACACCAACGGCCAGCTTTGTACGGCGCCGCTTCTTAAGGAACTCGGCATCCTGAACAGGTTGTCCCATGTCCAGATTTCCATCCACGCGGCAACATGCGGCACATATGAACACATCGTCAGGGGGGCGAGCTTCCAAAGGCTTATGGAGAACCTCGCCGGTCTGCGGGAACTGCTGGACAAGGGGAACCTGCGCAAGCTGGATCTCTTTTTTGTCATACACAGCCTGAATATGAAAGAAATCGGGCAGTTTTCCGATCTGGCGAAACAGTTTGGGGCGAATGCGCATTTCTGGGAATATCGTTATTGGGGAACGGAATTCGGCAGGGATTTTGACGCGGTCAACGTCTGTTCCCCTGCCCACCCTCTGCATGAGGAGCTTTTGTCCGGCCTGCGCGGCATTGCGAATCTGCCGCACATCCGGCTTTCTCCTGTGCTGAAGGGGCTCGCCCATCCTGTGAAACGGCGGCCCGACAGCCAGCCTGCCATTTTTGTCCACTCTTACTATTGCTGCGGCCAGACAGATATTTTCAAAAAATTCCGGCAAAAAGGGACGTATTGCTATTTTGAGCCGTATAAGCTGGAACTGGGTTCCCTGCACCGGGACAGGCTTCTTGCCGCAGCCTCAGGAAACGGCTCCCACCTTCCGTATCAGATGGAGTTCAGCGCGCTGTGCAGGGGGAACGGGCATGTGGACGGCTACAAGGCAACATTCCACGATACCGTCTATCACTACAAACATCTGCCGCCAGATGAAGCCAGCTATATACAGGGTCTTCTGGATCATGCCGGGCGCATCGGCCGCAGGCCGTTTTTGGGCTTTACCCGTTCGCTCCTGAGGATTGGCCTGCACAAAAAGCATTTTGGCGGCCTGCATGTCATGCTATTGCGTGATCCGTACAGCATGTTCGCTTCGCTTTTGTCTCAGGAATTCGAGAGAACAGCCCACCTTGCTGTTTTACGCCTCGCAACTGAAGACAGTATTATCAGGCGGTTGGGCTTTACCGGAAATAGCGCCGGCCTGAGTACGGCGGATGCCGGGTGTTTCACGCCAGACAATTGGGAGCTGTTTTGCGAATTTTATGTCCTGTTTCACGCCGTCGGCATGTGCCATTGCGATATGGTTGCCGATACTACGCGGCTTGCCCTTGACCGTTCCTATGCCGAAGAATGTGGAGAGAAACTTTCCTCGGCGACCGGCTTACAGCTTTCCTTTGCAGATACAGCCGTTCCTCCTGATGAGATGGACATTTTTTACAATCCCACTCCCCTCAGGGGGGCCTTTCAGCGTTATCTTGGCACGGCTCAGCAACGTCAAAAGCTGATCGCGCTGGCTGAAGAATATGCGGATATTCCGGCAACACCCCATGCAGAGGCGAACCTTGATACGCTTACGGCCTGCATCTTCCGCAAAACAGGCGATGCGCGGCAGCAATCTTACGCCCAATGGGCCCAGCTTACATATGAAAGCCACTTTCTGCGTGAGCTGCGCCGCCTTAACGAAGCCAGGCCAGAGCAGGCCATCCCCTTTGACGACAGCCTGCGGCAACTATCCCAAAAACTGGATGAGCTGAAAGAACGCAGCCTGCTCAAGGCCGAGGCCAAGAAAATCCTGCGGCGCATTTTTCCCCAGCACATCAGAAAACGCCTCGCGGAGTTGCGCGCGTCATACTTTCGCCAGTAGGCGTATTCCCTCCCCACACGCAAAGGCCCCGCAACGCCCCGCTGAAACGGCAGCATTCAGGCGCGCCCCGTATCAACCCGGCTTTGCTGTGGGGCCTGCACAGGCAAATCCGCCCAGCAAGGCCGCATGCTCTACTCGCCGAAGATGCTGGCCTCAATGCAGGCACATAAAGCATGATACAGAGGCAGATGGAGCTCCTGTACCTGCGGCGTTGAAGATGCCGGAGCCCGCAACTCCACATCCAGCAGCGAAGCCATTTCGCCGCCATCCTTGCCTGTCAGCCCCAGAGTCCGGCAGGACAACAGCCGCGCGACCCGTAACGCCTGATTGACATTGGCCGAATTGCCCGACGTGCTGATGCCCCAGACGACATCGCCGGGACGTGCCAGAGCATACACCTGCTGGGCAAAGCAGAGCTGCCCATCCACATCATTGGCAAAGGCTGTCGGCAGGGCAACGCCGGAAACCAGCGGGATCGCCGCAATGCCACCCTGCAAGCGGGTCAGGGCATCCGCATGCTGGGGGTAGAGCTTCTTGGCACGGCTGCAAAAACTTTCCGGCAGCGAGCGCGGCAACAGAAAGGATTTCATCAGTTCGCCCGCAATATGCTCGGCATCGGCTGCGCTTCCACCGTTTCCACAGATGAGGATTTTTCCGTGGTTCTTCACACAGCCCACCAGCAGAGATACAGCCTCTGCAAAAGAGCTTCCCGCCCCTTGCCACTGAGGATAACGATCCGACAGCTCATTCCAGAAATACGCGATACGGGATTCCATAAAATCTCCCACAAAACGGCAGCAAAGCCGGGCTTGATGAATCAAAAACAGATTCATCATGAAATTGTTCATTTTAGAGACAGTTATTCATCAAAGAATATTATTATAATATAGACTGGCGTTAAAATTTCCCGTTCAAAGATTCAAATATATGCGGCAAAGGAAGCTATCCACATCACCACATCTATCCACATCCAAGCCATGAATCCCTCCCCGGCATCAAGCAGGACATTATAATATTCTTTCCTTATCTCCAATAAACAAAAAGCCCCCAGTCGGCCTGACCGGGAGCTTTTTGTTTTGGCTGTGCCATAGGAAACGGCTGAGGCTTTCTTTCTTGAAATCCCAAAGGAATAACCAATAAAATGCCCTAACCATGAAGCCCATCGACGGAAAGCTGGATAAACAGCCTGTATTTTCACCATACTGTGGGGATAAGGCAGCCGCATACTCCGGCAGAGCCTATTTTTGTCGTCAGGCTTTGGCGAAAAAACGCTCGAACAGGGCATCCTGATCCGGGTTGTGGACGACATAGCCCACGGCGACCCTGTTCCCCGTAGCGGCAATAATTTTGTCGGCCCATTCCTTTCCGAACGCTCCGCAGACCTCGATGGCGCCCACGCCGTCCTCGGCGCAGGCCACGGCCCGCTTGAGGGCTTCCTCGAAGCTGGTGACCGTGAAAATGTAGCTGATCATATGTTCCGTCTCGAATACGGAGATATCCTTGGCTGTGTCGAACTCTTTTCCCATGAGCAGGAATGCGAATTTCTTTTTCATGCGGACTCCATCGGGGTTTGCTTTGGCTGTGTTATAGAAAATGGTTGATGCTTTTTTCCTGAAACTCCAAAAGGTAATCGGAAAAATGCCTTAACCGTGGATCCCGCCACGGGGAAAACTGGAAAAAGCTCTATTTTTTACCGCACTGTGGAGATGAAACAACCACATACTAACAGAGCCTTTGCTTTTCCTTGCCATAGCAGGAAAGCCCTGCCTCCCACAATGCGGCCCGTGCCCTTTTCTCCGGTGCTGACGTCACCTTGCCCGCTGTCCCCATGATCTTCCGCTGGAACGGGCTCCTATGGAATGCATTCGCCTTTTCGATGGCTTTCTAAAAATTCATTTTGAGTTTCATATAATTAACATACTGCGTTCATTGCAAAAGTGGATAGCTCCCTGTGGCGCGGCCTCCCCATTTGATGAAAGTCTTGGGAGAGGAGGGGGTGGGGCTTGGGGAGGGGGAGGAGAA
>NZ_DBMAFI010000024.1:0-54039 GCF_057864385.1 Bilophila sp.
ACATGCCCGCCTTCGGCCTTGCCCTTCTCGATGTAGCCCATGATGGTTCTGAACTGGCCTTCGCTCACGATGGAGCCGAGGTTGTTCTCGGGATCGAGCGGGTCGCCGATGCGCCAGTTTCCAAGCTCGGCGAGCAGGGCTTCGGTGAAGGCGTCCTTGCGCTTGCGGGGCACGATGATCCGGGAGTTGGCGGTGCAGTTTTCGCCCATGTTCCAGAAGGCGGCAGCGGCGGCCTGCGCGGCGACGGCGGCGTAGTCGGTCACGTCGTCGAGCACCACGAAGGGGCTCTTGCCGCCGAGTTCCAGCACGATGCGCTTGAGGTTGCTCCGGGCGGCGTATTCAAGGAAGCGGCGGCCCACTTCGGTGGAGCCGGTGAAGGACACCACGTCCACGCCGGGGTGCAGCCCGAGCGCCTCGCCCACGGAGGAGCCGGGGCCCGTGATCACGTTGAACACGCCTTCGGGGACGCCCGCTTCGGCGGCGAACTCCGCGAGCTTCAGGGTGGAGAGCGAGGTGACGCTGGCGGGCTTGAGGATGACGCTGTTGCCTTCGGCAAGGGCGGGGCCGAGCTTCCAGCCCACCATCATGAGCGGGAAGTTCCACGGCAGGACGCAGGCGACCACCCCGGCGGGCTCGCGCACGATGAGCCCCAGCCTGCCGTCCCCGGAGGGGGAGATGCCGCCGTACTGCTTGTCCGCGCATTCGGCGTGCCATTCGAGGCACTCGATGGTTTCCGGCAGATCCGTGAGCAGGCATTCGCGGACGGGCTTCCCGCTGTCCAGCGATTCGAGGACCGCCAGCTCGACCTGATGCTTTTCGATGAGCCCAATGAAGCGCATGAGGATTTTTTTGCGCTCCGAAGGATGCATACGCGACCAGACCCCGCTTTCAAAAGCCTTGCGCGCCGCGGCGACGGCCTTGTCGACGTCTTCGCGCCCGCAGGAGGCGACCCGGGCGATTTCCTTGCCCGTCGCGGGGTTGACGGTCGGCATTGTCTCGCCGGAGAGGGCGGGGGCGAATGTCCCGCCGATAAAGGATTCGGTCGGGTAGGACAGGTTCGCGGCAATCCGTTCGTAGTCGGCGTGGGACAGCAATGTCATGGTGGCATCTCCTTAATCGTTTGAGAGGCTTTTCAGATCCAAGGGCCGGAGGGCGGTGCGGCGTGCGTTTCCCGCCTGCCGGTTCCGCAAAACTCCCCGCCGAAAGGCGGCGGAGGGTTTCGCTGTTGATGGTTGCCCGCCCGGCCGGAACCGGCGCAGGAAAAACACGGCGGTCAATCCCTTGGGAGCATATGCCCGTGGGGGAGCAGCATCCCTCTGTCTGGGCCGTTCCGGAACGGGGCTCCCTCTTGGCTTTATTCCTTATGATACGGATCGTTGGGGGCAGCGGCAGCCTTGAACGTTTTCCGGCAGGGGGACGGGTATCTTCCCGGCAACCTTCCCGCCGATCTGCACCGGGGCGAATGCCTTCCGTTCCATCGGCCCGCACTGGAACGGATGCCTTCCGCGCGGCCCCGCCAGCCGAAAGCCTTGGGAAGGGAGAGGGGCCGGGAGGGGAACCTGTGCGGGGGCTTCCCGCTCTCCCAAAAGGCTCCCCCCGGCACGTTTCCCCTAACCTTCCGCCACGGCTACCAGGAAACGAACCCGTTCTTCAGCTTATCGTTTTCTTCCACGATAAGGTGGTTGAACCCGGTGATGTGGACGTCCGAGCAGGACACGTAGGGGACGATCGCGGGCACGCCGTCCAGCGTGGTTTCCCGCAGCCCCTTGGCGTGGAACGCGCCGCCGCAGACGCTTTTCTGGACGAAGGTTTCCTCAAGCCCGATGAGGCCCCGGAAGTACCGTTGTGCAAGGCGGGTGGACGTGCCGGTTCCGCAGGGGGAGATGTCGGCCTGCGCGTCCCCGAAGATGCACTGGGCCAGATAGCCGCCGTCCTCTTCCGGGGCGTTCTGGCAGAAGAGTACTTGATCAAGGTAATTGATCGCCGGGTTCGTCGGATGGGCCACCTTGATGACCTTGTTGGCGGCGGTGAGGATGTCCTTGCTGAGGTCACGCAGGAGGTTGACCGTGTCCTTGGTGATGGTCAGGCCGAGGGACTGTACGTCCGCCAGCACGAAGAAGTTGCCGCCGTACCCGATGTCCACGGAAACGTCGCCGTATCCGGCAAGGTCGATGTGCAGATCCTTGCGGTACAGGAAGGCCGGGACGTTTTCCAGATTGATGCTGGCGACCATGTGGTTTTCCCACTTCACATAGACCGTCACGAGCCCGGTGGGAGTTTCGAGGACGATCTTGGTTTCGGGCTCCACGCGCTTGACCATGCCCGTCTCCACGAGGACCTTGGCGACGGAGAGCGTCCCCGCGCCGCACATGGGCTGATAGGTCAGCGCATCTATATAGAATACACCGTAGTCTGCTTCAGGCGAGCAGGGCTCGGTCAGGATGGCCCCGACGAGGGACAGGAACCCGCGCGGCTGCTGCATGATGCAGGTGCGCAGCCAGTCGTGGTTTTGGCGCATGTCTTCCATTTTTTCAGCCACGGAAGCGCCCTTGAGCGGAGGGATGCCGCCGGTGACGACGCGGATCGGAGTTCCCGTGGTGTGGGCGTCCACAACAAAGATAGACTGGGATGCAAGCATAATAGGCTCCTTTTTGAACTCGTATTTTCCAAAAAGAATCTGTGTTGGAAAAGACCGCCAACAGGGATTCGATAAGAATAAAAGTCTTTGGAAAGGGAGGGATGGGGCTTTGGGGAAGGGAGGGAAAAGCTTTTCTTCAGAAAAGTTTTCCCTCCCTTCCCCAAGCTTTCCACTAACTCAGGCGCTTGCGGATGGCGAACGAGGCCGGGGTCTTGCCGAGCCCTCCGAGGGTACAGCGGAGATCGAGGGGAAGCATGAGCCCCACGTCGTAGACGGCGGCGATGGTCTCGTCGAGCGGGATGACCTTGTCGAAGCCCGCCAGCGCCATGTTGGCGCAGGCCACGGCGTTGAAGCCGCACATGATGTTCTTGCCGAGGCAGGGCACTTCCACGCGGTTCGCCACGGGGTCGCAGGCGAGGCCGGTGATGTTCTGGAGGGCCATCGAAGCGGCGTCGAGGCACTGGGCCACGGTCCCGCCGAGCATATGCGCCACGCCCGCGGCGGCCATGCCGGAGCCCGCGCCGCACTCGACCTGACACCCGGCGACTTCGGCGGCGAAGGTCGCGGACTCCGCGATGAACACGCCGATGAGCCCGGCGGCGAGCATGGCCTTGACGATCTCCTCGCGCGGCAGGCCCAGCGTGCGGCCCACGCCGATCAGCGTGCCGGGCAGCCCGCCGCACGATCCGGCGGTCGGCGCGGCGACGATGACGCCCATCGCGCTCTTCACTTCCATGATCGCGGTGATGTACTTGGTGACGTTGTTGAACAGGTCATTGGGCAGGAGCGTCTTGTTCCGCTGGCCGGAGTCGATCAGGTGCGCCTGCGGGCCGAGGATGCGGTCGGCGTACTCTGTCCCGGCAAGCCCGTCCTCGACGGCCTTTTCCATGATGCCGACCAATCGGCTCATCTTATTGAAAATATCCTCTTCGGTGGTATTTCCGCGCACGCTCTCGTAGTGGGCGGCAAGCTCCCACAACGGCCTGTCGTCCTGCTTGGCGTATTCAAGAAGCCCGGCGGCGTTGGAGAAGGGGACGGAGCAGCCCCCCCATGAGCGCGTGGGCAGGATGGGATCGAGGACGATGCACCCGGCCACGCCGGGCAGTGCCCGCAGCCGGGCCACGGCTTCCCCATCGAGCGCGGAGGCGCACTTGAGGTTGATGAGCAGGCGCGTGCCTTCGCTTTCCGTCCGCAGTTCGTCGGAGGATGCCACGGCCTTTACGGACGCGGCGGCCTGTTCGAGGGGGACGGCCTCCGCGTCCATGAGCAGCAGGTATTCATAGTAGCCGCCCTCGATGCTCACGGGGAAGCCCTCTAAACGCTGCATCTCCACCATACCGCCGCCCACGGAAACGGCTTCCCAGTGAAGGGTGCGCCCGTCGCCGCCGGTTGCGGTGATGCGGTAGTTGTTGGGATGGGTGGCCCCGTAGTCGAGGATGGAGAAGGTCACCTCGACGCCCTCGCGCTCGGCGATGGCGCAAGCATCGGGGACGCGGGGATCGGTCAGGTCAATGTCAAGGAGCCCGCTGACGAATCCGATGTCCGAACCGTGCCCGTGGTAGGATTCGGCCAGTGAGCCGTTGACGTCGAATTCGACGAGGACGCTGCGGACATCCCCGCCGAGGGACTGGCGGACAAGGGCGCCTATGCGGGCGGCACCGGCGACGTGGGAACTGGAAGGGCCGCGCATGACGGGGCCGATGACGTCGTTGAACAGGCTTGCGGGAAGTTTTGCCATAATGATTCCTTAAAGTAGTGCTTGAAAAAGAGGGGCGGGGCCCATTGAGGCCCCGCCCTGCAGGGTTACATGAGGCCGGGGAGGGAACCTGCGAACATATTCAGGATAAGGAGGACGGCAAGCCCCACGACGCCGGAGATCAGCGTGGGGATGGGGTAGACGAGGAATGCCTGCTTGGTGCTCAGGCCGGACATCTTGCAGATGGTCCAGAAACCGGAGTCGTTGGGCAGGCCGAGGCCGATGCCGCCGCAGCAGATGGCGAGGCCCACGAGGACGGGGGAGGCGCCGAGCTGGGAAGTGACCGGGGCGAGCACGGCGGAGGCCGTCACGATGGAAACCGTAATGGAGCCGAGGCCGATGCGCAAGCACTGGCTCATGAGGAAGCCGAGCAGGATGACCGGGATGCTCCAGCTCTGCATGACATTGACGATGGCGGTGCTGATGCCGCTCGCACCTATGACGGCCCCGAACGCGCCGCCCGCGCCGATGATGGCGAGGATGGAGCCCACGGATTCGGCGCCGCGCGAAACCACGGTGTCAAAAGGTTCGGGCAGGTGGTCGCGCAGGGCGAAGTACGCCACGAACACGGTGATCAGCAGTACGATGTTGGTGTTGCCGAAGAAGGAGACGATGCGGCTGGCGGAAGAGGCCGGATCAAGGAAGGCGTTCAGCGTGTTGGCGATGAAAATCAGCACGATGGGCAGGAAGATGATGGCGATGCCGAGCGCGCCGCTGGGGTGATTCTTTTTGGCGAGGGCCTGTTCCACGAGGGCGGCGTCGGGCTCTTCGTCCGTGAGGAAAATCGGGGACTTCCTGCCGAGGAACTTGCCGTACAGCACGCCGCCGATGAGGGAGGCGGGCAGGGCGATGAGCGCGCCGTAGACGATGAACCAGCCGATGTCAGCGCCCATGTTCCCGGCGACGGCCACGGGGCCGGGGGTGGGGATGACGAGGGCGTGCGTGCAGGTGAGGCCGACGACGAGGGCCGTGACCAGCGTGTTGAGGGCCAGCTTGCCTTCGCGGGACATTTCGCGGATGAGGCCGATGAGGATGACGAAGGCCGCGTCAAAGAACACCGGGATGGAGATGATGTAGCCGGTGAGGTTCAGGGCCAGCGCGGATTTTTCCCGCCCGCACAGCCGCAGCATGGTGTTGGCGATTTCGCGGGTACACCCGGATTCATGGAGCACCTGCCCCATGGCGACGCCGAGCAGGATGATGATGCCGATGTCGCCCATCGTATCCCCGAAGCCCTTGCAGGACGTCTTGATGATGGCCATCGGGTCAAGGCCGGAGCATACGCCCATCAGCAGGCAGCCGATGAACAGCGAGAGGAACGGGTGCAGTTTGAATTTGATGACCAGCGCCAAGACGACCGAGATGGACACAAGAAAGGCCAGGATGAGCGAGAGGTTACCGTCCATGAGGGGCTCCTGTGAAAAGGTTTGGATCCGGGAAGGACATCCTGCCGTGGGGAGGCAGGGGGCCGGGACTGTAAGGGGCTCTTTGCCGTCGATGTATCCGCCGGAGGTCGCGGGGGATGCGCCTCCGGCGGAAGGCCTGATGAAAACGCGGGGGAAGCGCTTCCGGCTTGGCCTGCGGAGCACGCGGGGAACGCGCCTCCGGCTGACGGTTCAGGTACTCCGGGGGGAATGGAATACCCGCCCGCCGACGGCACGCCGTGGTTCCCGTGGGATGGAAACCGGGGCGCGGGCCGTGGCGGGAAAAAGAAATCCCGAACGTTTATGAGAGATTACGGCCTGACGGCTATAATCCTTCGGGCGGAATGGACATGGAGGCCAGTTCTTCCAGCGGGAGCGGGAAGAGGGGCGGCTGCGCGTGGTAGGGCGGCAGCGTCTCGATGGGCAGGCCGTGCGCGTGGGCGATCATTTCGGCTACGGCGGCGGAACACATCCGGCCCTGACAGGTGCCCATGCCCGGGCGGGCCTGCGACTTGAGCCCGTCGGGGGAGTAGCACCCGGCCTCGATGGTCCGGCGCAGTTCCCCTGCGGTCAGTTCCTCGCAGCGGCACACCACGGCGTCGTCGGCGGGCAGGAGGGCCGACGGGGAGGGCGCGAAAAAGGTTTCCATGAACGGCTGCATGGCGTCGCAACGGTACAGCCGGAACAGCGCGGCCTTTGCCAGACTGTCCCGCGTTTCCAGCGTCAGCGCGCCGAGCTCGCGGCAGATGTCGAGGGCCACGGCCTCGCCGCTGGCGATGGCGGCGTCGGCTCCGCGCACGCCCGCGCTGTCGCCAGCGACCCGGATGCCGCAGACGTTGGTCTTGCCCCATACGTCCGTCTCGACGTGCCAGTAACGCTGGCGGGGGTTCCACGCATGGCGGCAGCGGGCAAGGCGGGTGATGCGGGTTTCCGGGACAACCCCCTCATGCAGGAGCACGGCGGTCCCTTGCAGGGACTTGCGCTTGCCGAAGCTGGTGAAGTCCACGGTCAGCGTTTCGCCGTCCCTGCGGATGGAAACGTCCTTGGCGGCGGGGTGGCAGGGCGCGCCGAAGAAGGTGCGCAGGCCCATGCCCATGCCGTGCAGCAGGTACTGCGGGCGCAGGAGCGCGCCGGGCATACGCAGCGCGGCCTTGAACAGGCTGGCGGGGCTGCCCGTCAGCGCGACGCCCGCGATGGGGATGCCGAAATGCTTCAGGTGCACGACGGTCTGGAGGATGAGCGGGCCGTTGCCGCACAGCACGACCGGGCCTTCGGGCAGCATGGAGGCGGACTTGAGCAGCACGTCGGCGGCCCCGGCACCGAGCACGCCCGGCAGGGTCCAGCCCGGCAGGGGCACGGGGCGCTCCATAGCGCCGGTGGCGATGAGGATCTGCCGCGCCTGCATGACGTGGCTCGTCCCCTGATGGCTGACATAGGCCCGGCCCGGGGCAAGGTGCCAGACGTTCGCGCCGCCGAGGAAGGTGGCGGGGGACTGGCGGAATTCGCGGACGAGGGCTTCGCCGCGCGCGTAATCGGCCCCGATTTCCTTGCGTTTGTCGGTGGAGGCGGAACCGGCGCTGCGGAAGATCTGGCCTCCGGGCTCGGCCTGCCGGTCAAGGACGAGGACGGAAAGCCCGTGCCGCGTGGCCTGCAACGCCGCGCTCATGCCCGCGGGCCCGGCCCCGATAATGACGATATCCCATTGCGTACGCATCACTTGTTCTCCTCTGTCCTGAAGGAAGGCGCTCCGGACTGCCGTTTCACCGACATGCCTTCCCGCACGGGGATGAGGCAGGACTGCTGGTTCGGGACGCCGTCGATCTCCATGAGGCATTCGTAACAGACGCCCATGTGACAGTACGGGCCGCGCCCGTCGTGCTTGCGGGCCGTGGTGCGGGTTTCGCCGCCCGCCCGGTCGAGGACCGCCGCCGCAACGGTCGTGCCTTCCTCAACCTGTATGGCCTCGCCTTCAAAGGTGATGGTGACCAGTGCGCGCTGGGGGGGAAAAACGGACTTGAACATGAAAAAACCTCTCTCCTGCGCTGTCGTTTCCGTGCCGGAACCGGCTGCGGCTGCTTGTCTACGGGACATCCCGCGGCCTGCTTCCAAGGAAGGGGAATCCCTGAAGGGGGAACCCTCCTTTCCGGGCGGCCTTCCGCCGTCTCTCGCCCCGTTTCCCTTGCGGGCGGCCTGCTGTGCCTTCCGGAAGGCCCGCTTTCCGCCAGAGGGGGGACGGCCTCCGGCAAGGGCCTGCCGGAAGGCAGTCTTTGCGGGGCTGGCGGTTCGCTTTCCGGGCCGGAGCCGGGGCCCCCGGTTTTCACAGTGCGGGCTTTTCCGGCTGGCCCGCCTTGGAAAGCCATGCCCGTTTCCGGGCTGCCTGCGGGACCGTTCCCGCCGTCCCGATCAGGCCGACGGAAGCGACGGCGGGTTCATGCCGAACCGGTCGATGCACAGGGGGGCGAGATCGACCAGCGGGGTTTCGCCGCGCAGCATCTGGGACACGAGCTTGCCCGTGATGAGGGACAGGCCGATGCCGTTGCCTTCATGCCCGGCGGCCACATACACGCCCTCCACGTGGGTGGGGGAGATGATGGGCTTGCCGTCCGGGGAGGCGGGGCGGACGCCCGCGTAGGCCCGGATGAGCTTTACGCCGCTGAAGGACGGGAAAAAATGCTTGGCGCGCTGCGCTATGGCCTGCATCACGGCGGGGTGGGGCGTCGTGTCCATGCCGACGAAGCGGCGGCTGCTGCCGATGAGCACCGTGCCCGCCGCGGACGGCTCAAGCACCATCGCCACGCCGAACTGCTCCATTTCCGGGGTCACGCCGGGGCGCTTCTTGCCGCTCTTGGCCGCCAGATAGCCGAATTCCGCGTAGTTCTTGCTCACAAGCCCGTCGAGGCGCTCGGTGACGAGGATCTGCCCCTGCCGGGGGCGGATCGGGACTTTCACGCCCACCATGTCGCCGAGGCCGGGGGTCCAGACGCCGGAGGCCAGCACCACTTTCTTGGTGGCGATGCTGCCGCTGCTGGTTTCCACGCTCTGCACCGCGCCGTTCTTGACCGTGATCCCGGTGACGGCTGTGCGGTTGAAGGCTTTCGCACCTTTCTGGCGGGCCAGCTCCGCGAGGCCGAAGCACAGGCGCATGGGGTTGAGCTTGGCGTCGCCGTTGAAGTTGAGGCAGGCGATGACCTTGTCGGAGACGTGCGGCTCGTGGCGGAGCAGTTCGTCGCGGTCCCAGAAGGTCACGTCCACGCCTTCGTTCTTCTTGCCCTCATAGTTGGCGAGCACGGTTTCCATGTCCCGCTCGTCGTCGACCAGCAGGCCGAGGCCTTCGGGCTCGAATTCGATGTCGCAGGGCAGCTCGCGGCTGATTTCCGGGAACATGTCCTGCCCGATCTTGCAGAACTGGCTGAAGTAGCCGGGCGCGCTGTCGTAGGTCACGGCGTGGCCGTCGCAGCGGCGGCTGGAGCCCCATGCGTATTCGCCGCGCTCGACGAGCGCCACGTCCGCGCCGTCACGGGCGAGGTAGCAGGCGACGGCGGTCCCTACGGCTCCGCCCCCTATGACGACGATTTCCGCGTTTTCGTGTTTGTTCATCGTTCGTTCCTTTGGCCTTTCAGCGGCGGGAGGCTTGCCGGGCGGTTTCCAGCCCGGCGCGGGGGCCCTCCGGCGGCGCGCCCGGGGGCCGGAGCCTGCCGGGGCGGTCGGGGAGGGCTCCCCATTCGGGGGATTTAGGCGAAGTTGGTCTTGCCGAGCAGTTCGTCGAGCTGGGCCTTCACGCCTTCGGAAATGGGCTGGCGGGGCAGGCGGAGCGTGCCGGTGCCGAAGCCGCGCTGCTTGAGGATGTACTTCACGATCTGCCACAGCTCGCCGGTTTCCTCGGTGAGGCGGAGCAGGGGGAGGATCTGGCGGTACAGCGCGCGGGCTTCCTCAAGCTTGCCCTGATTGACGATGAGGTCGTAGAGGCGGGCGGACTGGGCCGGGGCGACGTTGGCGAGGACGCAGACCCACGCCTTCGCGCCCATGACGAAGCTCTCGTAGGCGAGGCTCTCGCAGCCGCAGAAGATCACGAGGCGGTCGGCCAGCTCGTCCACGGCGCGGGTGAGGCGCATGATGTCGCCGGTGGATTCCTTCAGGAAGCCCATGTGCGGCAGATCAGCGATTTTGTCCAGCGTTTCTGGGAGGATGTTGACGCCGCTGCTGCCGGGGTTGTTGTAGATCATCACCGGCAGGGTGACGTTTTCGGAGATGTGCTTGTAGAAGGCGTAGATTTCGTCCTGGCTGGGATGCAGGCCGGGAGGGGGGAGGATCATGACGCCGTCGGCGCCGATGGAGGCGGCGTGTTTGGCGACTTCGAGGGTGACGTCCACGTTGGTGGACACCGCGCCGATGATGACCGGAACGCGCCCGGCCACTTCCTTCATGGCGAATTCGGCGAAGGCCTTGCGTTCTTCAAGGGTCAGCGCGGAAAATTCGCCGGTCGCGCCGAGGGGGAGCAGGCCGTGCACGCCGGATTCGATGAGCCAGTTGATGTGCTTGGCGCAGGCGGCGTAGTCGATCTCGCCGTTTTCCTGAAAGTGGGTGACGGTGACGGCGAAAATGCCGTGGATCTGTTTCATGAAGAACACCTCATTGTGTTGGTTGCGGCGGATTCCGCGCGCCGGCTCCGCGATGCGGGCGGCGCTGGCCGCCGTTGTCCGTTGCGGAAGCCGGGAGCCGGAGGGCGCGGATTCCGTGTTGCGTTGGTTGCTACGGATTCTTCACTGACAGCAAGGAAAATGCCAAAACGGGACGGTTTCCCTATCGTATGAGAATCGTTTGGAAAGAGGAAACCTTTTTTGGCGGACGGCAAAACCGTGTCCGAAAAGGCATGATTTGAGTGTTGCGTTTCGCTCCACTTTTTTCTAAAAGGGCGTTCAAGTGTAGCGATACACGACAGGCGGACACCGGCGCGCTACACTTGGAGCGTCCGTTACGCTCCGCCGCCGCGCCGCCCCCGCCCTTGGGACGCCGTTTCTTTGAGTTTGTCCCGCGGGGCGTCCTTGTTGCGCCGCCCCGTCCGTGGGACGCCGCACGGGGCAGAAGCCCCGCAGGGCGATCATCGCCCGTTGACCCGCCTTTGGGACGCCGCTGTCCAATACGGCGTTGAATGCTTCAGCCGTCGGCGCTGTCCGCGTCTACGGGACGCCGCCCCGTTTTCCCCTTTTCGCCCGGACTTCCGGAGGCCCCGCATGGATACCTATGAAAAACGCAATCTCCTTGAAAAGAGCTACCAATCCGCCGTCCATGAGGCGTGGAAACAGTTCATCGCCAACAAGCCCATCAGGGAGAAGGACATCCCGCCGCACATCCTGCGCAGTTGGAAACTGAGCCGCGAGGCGGGCATGGACCCGCTGAACCCGCAGGTGCCGCCGGTCCTGAACAAGCGGGAACTGGCGAGCCTGTGCCGCCAGCACCAGACGCTCATCGACTCGGCCAAGCCCATCCTCGACATGCTGGAAGTCTCGATCCGCGACACCGGGTACATCGCCATCCTCGCGGTGGCCTCGGGGCACCTGCTGGCCGCCGTGGGCGACGACAACCTGCTTGTGCAGGCGCGGAGCCAATACAACATCCCCGGCGCGCAGAGGAGCATCAAGACCATTGGGGCGTCGGCGCTGTCCATGAGCATCGTGGAGCGCGCGCCCATCCAGATAACCGGCTATGAACACTATAATTGCTGGTTCCACGAGTGGAAATGCGCCTCGGCACCCATCTTCAACGACAACGACATCCCCATCGCCTCGCTCACCATTTCGAGCCATATTTCCTGTAAGGACATCCACACGTTGACGCTCACGACCTCCTGCGCCAACTGCATCAGCATCCGGCTGCGGGAGAGCGCGCTCATCGACACGGAAAAGCGCCTCAACGCCATGCTCCAGCGCGTGCTCAATTCGCTCCCCGAAGCGG
Source organism: Bilophila sp. (assembly GCF_057864385.1). Classification (NCBI taxonomy): domain Bacteria; kingdom Pseudomonadati; phylum Thermodesulfobacteriota; class Desulfovibrionia; order Desulfovibrionales; family Desulfovibrionaceae; genus Bilophila; species Bilophila sp. The sequence goes on from NZ_DBMAFI010000024.1 coordinate 11,771, forward strand.
TCGTGGCCATCGACGGGAACGGCTCCATCACCCACGCGAACAACAAGGCCGCCAACTACCTGCTCCCCAAGAACGGCGTCCTTGTGGGCAAGAACATTGACGATCTGTTCCCGAAGCCCGAGTTGCCGCGCGTCCGGCAGTTCATGCGGCGGGGGGTTCCGGAGACGGGGGACGTGACCATCCTGACGCACGAGGGCGAGCGGACGCACTTCTGCCGCTTCGAGCCGATCCAGCTCAGCAACGGCGACTTCGGCATGACCCTCTCCATCAGCATGAAGAGCCAGATCATCAATATTGCCAACCATGCGGGGGGCAATTACGCCAAATATTCCTTTGACGCCATCAGGGGGAAAAGCCCGGAACTCAAGGCGCAGATCGACCTTGCCCGGCGCACGGCGCGCACGGCCTCGCGCGTGCTGCTGACCGGGGAGAGCGGCACGGGCAAGGAGCTTTTCGCGCAGGCCATCCACAACAGCAGCTCGGTGTGCAAGGGGCCGTTCGTGGCGGTTTCCTGCGCGGCGATCCCGCGCGACCTCATCGAGTCCGAGCTATTCGGCTATGTGGGCGGGGCGTTCACCGGGGCCAGAAAAGGCGGCATGATCGGGAAGATGGAGCTTGCCAAGGGCGGCACGCTGTTCCTCGACGAGGTCAACAGCCTGCCCCTCGAAATGCAGGCCAAGCTGCTGCGCGCGTTGCAGCAGATGGAGATCGTGCGCATCGGTGACACCAAGCCGACGCCCGTGGACGTGCGCATCATCGCCGCGACCAACGAGGATCTCAAGGACGCCGTGGCGCAGGGGACGTTCCGGGGCGACCTGTATTTCCGGCTGAACGTCATTGAGATCGCCATCCCGCCGCTGCGCGAACGGAAAGCCGACATCGGCTATCTCGCGGGCATCTTCCTCGACCGGCTCAGCCAGGCCAGCGGGCAGGGCGCGCCGGAGATTTCCGGCCCGGCGCTCAAGGCCATGCAGGACTATGCGTGGCCCGGCAACATCCGCGAGCTGGAGAACGTCTGTGAACGCGCGTGGTTGCTTTCCGGCGGCGCGGCCATCACCAAGGCGCACCTGCCCCCGCGCATCCTTGAGGCGGCGCACGGGGCGCAGCCCGGCGAGGAGGGCGGCGGGCTTGGCGAGGGCTTCGATGCCGGGGCACGGGAAGGTGCGCCGGGCGATGCGCCCGCCCGGAACGAGGTTGTCGCGTCCGGAAGCGTGGACACGGTGTATTACGAGCTTATCCGCAGCACGCTGGACGCCTGCAACGGCAACCTGAGCAAGGCGGCGGAGCAGCTCGGCGTGGCCCGCAGCACGCTGTACAGAAGGCTGCGAAAGTTTGGGATTATTGAATGAATGGGCGGATGGGGAGAGAAGACTGGGGAAGGGGGGAGAAGCGTGGGGCGCTCCTCCCTTTCTTCAGAAAGGTTTCTCCCACCTTCCCCCGCATCTCTTTGTTCGAGAACGCTACAGTTTGGCCGTTCTTTGTGAAAAGTGTAGCGTTGCGCTACAGGTTCCGCGTGCTCCGCTACAGATGCTTTGAGCGGACAAACAGGGCTTTGTGAAAAGAGATAAGCAATTTGAACGGATAGGAGTTTGGCACCGTTATTGCTCACTGAAAGGGCATGAGAACAAGGCGCTACGCCTCTGAAAACGCCAAACCTTATACGGAGCACAAAGCCATGATGAAGCGCATCGACTATTTCATCCCCACCCGGATCGTCTTCGGCGCGGGCCGCCTGAAGGAACTCGCCACCCTTTCCCTGCCCGGCAAGAAGGCCCTCTTGTGCGTCACCGAAGACAAGCTCATGGAAAAGCTCGGCATCCAGCAGCGCGTGATCGAACTGCTCGGACAGAACGGCGTGTCCGTGGCCGTGTTCGACAAAGTCACCCCCAACCCGACCCGCACCGGCGTCATGGCGGCCGCCGCGCTCGCCAAGGAAAGCGGCTGTGACTTCGTGATCGGGCTCGGCGGCGGCAGCAGCATCGACACCGCCAAGGCCGCCTCCATCATGATGGCCAACCCCGGCGACCTGTGGGATTACGCCTCCGCCGGAAGCGGCGGGCGCAAGCCGGTTTCCGGCGCGTTCCCCGTGGTGGCGATCTCCACCACCGCCGGGACGGGCACCGAAGCCGACCCCTATGCCGTTGTGACCAATGAGGAAACCAACGAAAAGCTCGACTTCACGCTCGACGAGATCTTCCCCGCCATTTCCATCATCGACCCAGAGCTGATGCTCACCCTGCCGCACAAGCTGACCCTGTTCCAAGGCTTCGACGCGCTGTTCCACGCTTCCGAATGCTACGTGAACAACGGCAACGAGAACCGCCTCACCGAGCTTTTCGCCGTCGACGCCATCGAAAAGGTCGCCAAGCACCTGCCCATCGTCTCCGAGGACGGCTCGAACCTCGAATCCCGCAGCAACATCTCCTACGCCGCGAATATCCTGTGCGGGTTCACGCAGTCCCTCGTGTGCACCACCTCCCACCACATCATCGCGCAGGCCCTCGGCGGGTTCTTCCCCAACGTGCCGCACGGCGCGTCCCTGCTGCTCATCGCCGACGCCTACTACAAGAAGGTCTGCTCGCTGCTGCCCACGGAATTCGACGCCATCGGTGAAATCATGGGCGAAAAGGCCGACCCCGCCAAGCCCGGCTACGCCTTCGTGACCGCCCTTGCCAAGCTCATGGAGCGTACCGGCATGGACAAGCTCGCCATGTCCGACTTCAACATCAACAAGGACGACCTGCCCAAGGTGGCCCATATCGCCGCCGCCGAAGTCGGGTTCGAGTGCGACCGCTACACCGTCACGGAAGCGGACGTGGTCGAAATCCTGATGCAGTCCTACAAGTAGCCGCCGTTCCCTTTCCGGGAAGCCGCGCGGGGTGCCGCTCCCCGCGCGGACGGCGGGGGTCGCCTGCGGGACAGGCGGCTTCCTTCGGCCAGAGGACGCTTCCCGCTCGGACGGCGGAAACCGGCAAAGCGCGGGAGCCGCACACCGATCTCTGGGCCGCTCCCCGCACGGGCGGCGGGGCCTGATTCCAGCGGATGCCTCCGGCGCTCCCGGCCCCGTTTCTGTGCGGACGGCGGTCCCCCTCCAATGGGAACCAGCGGGCTGCCCGTCCCCCGCGTGGGCGGCGGGCTTGCCCGAGAAGGCGGGGAAGGTGGGTTTGCAGCCGTTCCCCGCGTGGGGCGGTGGCTGTATTCGCGCTGAGGGCGTCCCGGCGGCTCTTTGCAGCCGTCCCCCGCGTGGCGGCTGGGACTGGAACCCCTTCCCCGTCGGGGCGTCCGATAGGCTTTGAATTTTGGGAATATGCCCGGAGCCCATTCCCGTGTGGCGCAGGCCCGGCAGCCTTGCGGGGTGGAGAGTGGCCCGCCCCGCAAGGGAACCTTCGGGCAGGGGCGGCCCCCTCGGGCGGGTCCGCCCAGCCCGGCTGGGGCCGCTTGCCTCCGCATATGTCCGCTTCCCGAAGGCCGCCGCATCCGACGGCGCGCGGCGGGAGGCCGTCCATCCCCTTCCGGGTCGCCGCCATTCCCGGCGTGCCGCCCCCGGACAACGCTTTTTTTCGTGGAGCAGCCGTGAAGCTGAAGACCGTCCTCTTCGGGACAACGTATGCATTCGGTTCGATCAAGGAAGTCCTGAACAAGGCCGGGGAGTTGCGCTCCGGAGACGTGCTGGCGGGCGTCGCCGCCTCGTCCATGCGGGAACGGGTCGCCGCCAAGCAGGTGCTCAGCGAGCTGACCCTCGGCGACCTGCGCGAAAACCCCGTGGTCCCCTACGAGGACGACGCCATCACCCGGGTCATTCAGGACGCCGTGCACACGCCGGTTTACGGGAGCATCAGGAACTGGACCGTCGCGGAGTTCCGGGAATTCCTGCTGGACGGGCGCACGTCCGCCGCCGACATCGAGCGCGTCCGCAAGGGCCTCACCTCCGAAATGGCCGCCGCCGTGTCCAAGATCATGTCCAACGCCGACCTCATCTGCGCGGCGAAGAAGATGCCCGTGGTGGTGCGCTCCAACAACACCGTGGGCCTGCCGGGGCGGTTCTCCTCGCGCCTCCAGCCCAACGACACGCGGGATGACGTTTCCTCCATTGTGGCACAGGTTTATGAGGGGCTGTCCTACGGCGCGGGCGATGCGGTCATCGGCATCAACCCGGTGACGGATACCGTGGAAAACACCAAGGCCATGCTCAACGCCTTGTGGGAGGTCATCGAGCGGCACCGGATACCCGCACAAAACTGCGTACTCGCGCACGTGACCACCCAGATGGAGGCCATCCGGCAGGGGGCCAACGCGAGCATGATTTTCCAGAGCATCTCCGGGAGCGAGAAGGGGCTCGGCGAGTTCGGCGTGAGCGTGGGGCTGCTTGACGAGGCGTATGACCTCGCCGGGCATTACTGCCAGGCCGCCGGGCCCAACGTCATGTACTTCGAGACGGGGCAGGGTTCCGCGCTGTCGGCGGATGCGCATTACGGCTGCGATCAGGTGACGATGGAGGCCCGCTGTTACGGGCTGGCCCGCCGCTACCAGCCGTTCATGGTCAACACAGTGGTCGGCTTCATCGGCCCGGAATATCTGTATAACCATCAGCAGATCATCCGCGCCGCCCTTGAGGATCACTTCATGGGCAAGCTGCACGGCCTGCCGATGGGCTGCGACTGCTGCTACACGAACCACGCCGACACTGACCAGAATTCCAACGAGAACCTGATGCTCCTGCTGGCCGTCGCCGGGGTCAATTTCATCATCTCCCTGCCGATGGGGGATGACATCATGCTGAACTATCAGACGAATTCGTTCCACGACATCGCCACGGCCCGCCAGCTGCTCAACCTGCGGCCCGCGCCGGAGTTCGAGCAATGGCTGGAGCGGCACGGCATCATGGAAAACGGTATGCTCACGGCGCGGGCCGGGGACGCCTCATTCCTCTTTTAAGGCGCGGCGTCGCCCATTCGTAAGGAAAGGACATGCGGGAACAGGATGTAGAGCGTATCGCGGCGGAAGTGCTCGCCGCGCTGAGGGAAGGCGCTCCGGCCGGGGCGGATCGTCCGGTCGGTCACGGGGAAACCGGGACTGGCGTTGTCCCGTCCGCCGGGCGGGGAGGCAAGCCGGAAGCGGCGCATACCGGGATGCCCACGGCTCAGGACGAAGGCCGGGACGGGGGCGGTACGCTCCCCGATCTGGCGGGGCCGGAATTCCGCCGGGGGTGTTTCATCGCTTCACCCCATCGGCGTGACGTCATTGATGATTTCGTTTCACACACCGGGGCGCGCATCGCCACCGGGACTGTGGGGACGCGGCCCCCGACGCGGGCCTACCTGCGTTTCCTTGCGGATCATGCCCGCTCGAAGGGGACGGTCTTTAAAGAAGTACCTGAAGAATGGATCAGCGGGCATGGCCTGTGGAGCGTTTCCACGCTGGCGGAGGACAAGGATACCTACCTCACGCGGCCCGACCTCGGGCGACTGCTGTCCGAGGAGTCGCTGCGGGAGCTGAAGCGCCGCTATGCCGACGCCCCGCAGGTGGTGATCGTGCTTTCGGACGGCCTGAGCACGGATGCGCTGCTCGCCAACTATGAGGAAATCCTGCCTCCGCTCTTGAACGGGCTCAAGCAGGCTGGCATCCGGGCCGGGGCCCCGCTGTTCCTGCGGCACGGCAGGGTGAAGGCCGAAGACCGCATCGGCGAGGCCGTGGGCTGCGACGTGGTGGTCATGCTCGTGGGCGAGAGGCCGGGGCTCGGGCAGTCGGAAAGCATGAGCTGCTATGCGGTCTACCGCCCCACGGCGGACACGCTCGAATCCGACCGCTCGGTGCTTTCGAACATCCACCGGGAAGGGACGCCGCCTGTGGAAGCAGCAGCCGTCATTGTGGATCTTGTCCGGGACATGCTGCATTGGAAGGCCAGCGGCATCAGGCTGAACAGGCGTCAGGCCGGGGACGCGGGCGCATGACGCCGTCAGCGGGCCGGGATGCCGGGACGGGAAAGGGGGAAGCCCATGCCCAATGAGACGAATACCGGGACGCGCGCCTATGTGCCGGGGAAACAGGTGACGGTGGCGCACCTCATCGCGCACCCCGCACCGGAAATCTGCGAAAAGGCCGGGATTCCCGACGTGGACGCCATCGGCATCCTCACCCTGACGCCGGGCGAGACGGCGATCATCGCCGGGGATATGGCGGTGCGTTCGGCGGACGTGAACGTGGCCTTCCTCGACCGCTTTTCCGGCACGCTGATCCTGTACGGTTCCGTGGGCGCGGTGGAGCAGGCCCTCACGCAGGTTAACGATATGCTCAAACGGCTGCTGCAATTCACCATTTGCCCCGTCACCCGGCACTGACGCCGGGGGGCGCGGCACCGGGCCGGGCAGTGCGGGGGCCCGCGCCCGTTCCGGAGTGGGGTCGGGCGGGGCGATGCCAGCATAGCGATACGCTGGGTGCCCTCCCGCCTTCCGGGGTGGGGGATGCCATGCCGTTTCCAATCCGGAAGCGGGGTGGCTCGCTTATCTGCGGGCCCGGCGCGCTGAGGCCGCTGGAGGGCGGCCTTACGCCGATGCTGAAGGGAGAAGGCCGCTACGGAGGAAATCATGCCCAAACGCTGGAAATGCCTGCTTGCCGGGCCGCCCGAGGCCGGGAAGAGCACGCTCTGCGCCGCGCTTCTGGAGCCCGGTTCCGAAAGGCGGGTCATCAAGACGCAATCGCCCGTATTCCATAAAGATCTGATGGTAGACCTGCCCGGCGAGTACATCACCTACCCGCAGCGCCGCACGGCGTTCCTTGTGGCGGCTGAGGATGTGCGGGCCATCCTGTATGTGCAGTCCGCCACGGCGGAGCCCGCCCATGTCCCTCCGGGGCTGCTGCAAACCGTGCCGAACCTCCTCATCGCCGGGATCATCAGTAAAACCGACCATCCCGACGCGGACATCCCGCGCGCCGAGCGGGGGCTGGAGCGCATGGGCCTGCGGGGGCCGTTCTTCACGGTGTCGGCATTCCGGCCCGAAACGCTGGAGCCGCTGCGCCGCTGGCTTGAAGAGAACCATCTCGTCCCGTGCGCCGGAACCGGGAAAGGCGCCTGATCTGGAGGAAAGCCTTGTAAGGAAGGCAGGTTGAAAAGGCTCTCGAAGGAGGCTGGGCTGGACGGACGGCAGCGGGGCGGGATTTTTTTGCCACGGGCCGAAAAAAAGCTTGCCATCCCCGCATGGTAAGCGTAGTACTCTTTCCACATGACGCGGGGTGGAGCAGCACGGTAGCTCGTCGGGCTCATAACCCGAAGGCCGTAGGTTCAAATCCTGCCCCCGCAACCAGAAAGTTCAAAGGCTTACGATTTTCATCGTAAGCCTTTTTGTATAGAAAGAAAACCACCCGCTGTGCGGGAGGTTCCGAAAAGCTTACAGTGTATGCGACACAAATTTGTGTGTTGTTGTGCGCAAAAATTTGTGTCGCGTTACATTCCGGCTTGGGGATTTTACGGGGCGGTTGATTGAGGTAAAAATCTATTTGGTAACATAGTGGCAGCACAGCATAAGAAAAGGAGTTACGCTGTTAAGCGTAACTCCTTATTTTTTTACTTGGTGCGCCAGGGAGGAATCGAACCCACGGCCCGCAGCTTAGAAGAACATTGGCGGGGTGCGGATAGGAAACCCATCAACACCATAACAGATTGTGCTTGTATGTTTATCCGCTCTAAGCCTAGGATAGGGAATCCCATAAACATCCGTACAGCGGGCAACCAACGGGCAACCATATGAGCGACGAATCCAAGCGGACGTGGCTGACGCATCCCGGCAAGCCGGGGGTCATCTACAGGGAACATCCTACACGCAAAATCGCGCGCAAGCCAGATCGGTTCTGGGCCATCCGCCACCGGGCCGGGGGAAAGCGCCTCGTCGAGACGCTCGGCTGGACTTCCGAGGGCTGGACGGCCGACATGGCCCACGCGCTGCTCGTGGAGCTGCAGCACAATGCCAAGCTCGGCCTGCGTCCCCAGACGCTGAAGGAGAAGCGCGAGATGGCGGCGGGGGCAAAGGCCGAGGCCGCCCGGCAATCCGCCTTGGAGGGCCTGAAGGAGCTCACCTTTGGCGAGCTTGCCGGGTTCTATCGGGAGTGGGCAGCCGCCAACCGCCGGAGCGGGGCAGGCGTCGCCCGCATTCTGGACAGGCATATCCTCCCCGAGCTGGGGGAAAAGCGGGCGGCCGACATTACGCCAGCCACCGTGAACGAACTTAAAGCGCTGCTTGAAGCCAAGCGCCCGGAGAGGGGCCGCGGCCAGAATGACCCGGACGCCCGCCTCAGCCCGCAAACCGTGCTGCACTGCCTCAAAACCGTCCGTGAGGTCTACAATTACGCCTTGGAGACGCCCCACCCGGACATGCCCGAGAGGATGCTGTACGTCGGGAAGAATCCCGCCATCCTGAGCCGCAGGGGGCGCGGCGTGCGCGTCCCCGTGAGCGACGCCCGCAGGCTGCGCATCCTGACGGACGCCGAAATAGAGCGGCTCCTCGCCTACGAGGGGCAGCACAAGACGTTTGCGGCGGAGCTGCGCGACATGATACTGCTCTCGCTGGACACGGGTGTCCGGTCCGGGGAGCTGATCCGCCTGCGCCGGGAGGATGTGGACACGGAACGGGGCACGCTCCGCATCCTGTCGGGTTCCGATTTCGGGCTGACCAAAAGCGGCCGCACGCGCATCGTCCATGCCGGATACCTCTTTCCCGAGGCCCGCGACGTGCTCCGCCGCCATGCCCGGGGCGACTCCCCCTACCTGTTCCCCGGACGGGACGGCGGCGTGCGCGACGGCACAGCTCTGGGCCGGGCCATGAACCGCATGGCCGAGACGCTGGGCCTGAACAGCGGCGTGACGGACCCGCGCAACCGGGTGGTCTGGCATACCCTGCGGCACACCTTCGCCACCCGGATGCTGGAGTCCGGGGTCGACATCTACACCCTCAAGGAATTGCTCGGCCATTCCAGCGTCGCGGTAACGGAAGGCTACCTGCACCTGTGCGACCGGGCCAAGCGCGAAAAGGCGCTGGCCCGGATCACGCTGGAACGTGCGGTTACATTTCGGGGACATCAATGACCGTTACGCCCTTGTTTTCGAGATAGGCGACGAAGGCTTCCCGGGGGTAGTAAACCTGTTCCCCGATGAGCCGCCGCTGGCGGGGGCCTCTGCCGAGCTTGTCGTCGTTGGCCAGCGTCTTGGGGCTCAACCCGCCCCCGGTGAACCACTTGACCGCCTTGCGGGCAATCAGGGGCGGGTAGAGCGGAATGAGATAGCTCAACACGCTGGATTCTATATGTTCTGCCATAGTTGCTCCTCCCTCCGCCCGGTGCGGGCGGGAATGGTCTCTGGGGGACGCCGTCGCGTGGCGGCGTCCCCCCAGCCGTTTACGGCCTCAAAAAAACAAACCCGAAAACGAACCCGACCACCAGCATCGCAAGCGTCCAGTTCATTGTCCCCCTCCATACTGTTCCGTATGCACGGCGCGCACCAGCTGCATCATGGAGGCGATGGAGGCCAACGCCTCCTGCCCTTCCTTGAGGATGCGGTCGTGCTGGTCGCGGGGCAGGCGTCCGTCCCTGATATCCTCGGCGCACTCCGCCGCATACTCGCCGAACTCTTTGACGCTGCTGATGAGCGTATCCATGAGATCGCCGGTTCCCGTGCAGGGCTTTACTTTGACGAAGACGCCGCCCATCTCTCGCGCCATGAACTGCAGCGGCTCCATCGAGCCGGTCGTGGCCATGATGGGGAGGAGCCAGTCCACGTCGAGCTTGTGCTTGGGCTGCCCCGAAACGCTCGACATGAACGTCTGGTAGTTGAGCCCCAGCCGCTCCGCGATGCCCTTGCCGTCCAGCGTGTCGCAGCCAAGCACGCTGGCGTGCACGCTCTGGCGCAGTGAGGGAAAGCCGCAAGTGCCTCTCATGCTCTTTCACTCCGTTGAGTTGCGGTTCAAAAAGATTCAGGTTGAATTCGCGGTTTCCGCCCGCGCTTTCTTGCCACTGGTTCCGGCAACAAGTCTTTAGGAAAACCCATTTCAAGAAGTTGGTTCACACGTTCCGGAGAGGCCATATCCGCGATGAGGAGCTTGCTTAGACCGCTTCGAGATATATTCATTTCGATTGCTATCTGAGCGATACTTTTGCCATTCCTTCGCAGAAACAGGGAGAGCCGTTCTTGCCTCGTGAGTGGAGATTGTGTTACGTTTGCAACCAATTGCATGTTTTTTACTCCCAAGATGCTTCGACTGCCTATTGCTGTGTATCTTTAGTGATCATGTAGAACTAAAAAGAGTTTAGGTCAAACATTTTTAATTCTGGATGCTGTAAAAATGGAACAAGATTGGTCTGAACAATACAAGATCGTTTGGAATATTTTTCTCGCGCATCCCCAGTCGGTCGAGAACGGCATATCCCGTCGTGGTTTATCAAGATATCTTGGTATTTCATCTGGTAAAACACAGAAATGGGAGGCTGGACAATGGCCGAGTGCTGAAGACCTGTCCAAACTTCATGACAAGCTGGGCCTCTCATACAGGTGGCTGGTAACGGGAATAGGGGAGCCTTTTGATTCAGAAGAGAGTGCTGCGAACCTGAATGATTCTGCTGAGGCAGAGCGTCTGAGAAGCCGGGTAGCGGAACTTGAGCGGGAAAATGCAGCCCTGAAGGAGCGGCTGCTCGCGGCTCATGAAGCCAACACCGAGATGGGCAGGGCAAACGCGAAATTGAGTGAACTGGTGGCCAAGCAGAGTGAGCAGGGGTTGGACAGAGGAGATGTGGAATCCGCTGGCGCTGTGCGTGGTGTGCCGCAGGGTGGCATATTAGAGAGCTTTACCAGTAAGAATTGAATATCTCAAAAACAGAACAGGCCGGATTGCTCCGACCTGTCCTGCTATTGACATTGGGTTATAAAGCCTGCCTGTATCAGATCCTCGACATGGGCAGTGGGGCTTTCAGTCCTGATCACGCTGCCGTTATACATCGCTGCCCGTTTTGCCGAGCCGCGCATCCATTCTTCGATGGTCGGATCGGGATCAAAGGTGGACTTCCAGAGTGCCTCCGCCAGTTGCTGGAAGCCCTCGGCCTCCAGCAACATTCCATCCATTGTTTTGAATCGCATGGTTCTCCTAGACGACAGCCGCGAGGACGGCGGTGCGGTTGCGGTAAAAACGGACGACACCTTCGCTGATCCCGGTCCAGAGTGATTCGGTCTGCGGAGCGGGACGATTGGCGAGTCCGCTGTCAAGGCGATAGGCGGGACGGCCGTCAACAGTGATCGGAGAAATCTGCAGTCCGACACGGCGCAGCCGGGTAATCGCAGCTCGTCCGGTATGAGGCAGCCAGCCAAAGCGTTCGCACATCGCATCCAGCATTACAACCCGGCTTTCCGTAAACATGCCAGCAAGCTCGGCCTGTACCCCACGCAGTCCGGGGCATTCGATGACCGGAGCTGCTGCCGGAGAGTTCGGAGTCTTGCAGGCTTCAATGAATTCCCCAAGGAAACGCACCCAGCTCGTTACCTTCGCGGCACTTACGGTTCCAGAATGCTGCCTAAATTCAACGGTGCCATATCTGGGAAAAGACTGCAAATTCACCTTGAAATAGCGGCCAGACTGTGCGCGGACCATTTCTTCGATGGTTCCGGCGCTTTCGAAGCGGGCATCGAGAAAATCTGATACCGAACGGCAGTATGTGTTGGTGCTGCCCCTGCGGCTTTGCGGCATGAATGCGTCAATTTCGGCTTCGTGTCTGGCATAGCGGCGCACGATGGTGTGGATGTCGCCAGCGGTCAGGTCTCGGGCGTCGAAATGGACATGGAGTCCGCAGCTGCGGTTTGCCGTCGCTCCTGCGTCATCCAGCGCGGTAGCCACCGCACGCGCCTCCTCAAGGCCAGCCTCGCCGTGCAGAACGGGGCTGACGACTTCGAACCCGCCATGCACGCTGGAATCGCTGACCAGCTTCCAATGACCACGCGTGTTATGATTATAGTCTTCGTTTTGGACAGAGATGCTGATGGCGCGGAGCGCACGGAGCGCGGTCTGACGGTCGATACCCACGATTTCCATTTCAATGCCGAACTTACGATTCATTTTTAACCCCTTGTTTTTACTAGCGTTACACTCTCGCCGTGGTTGTGTGTTCGCTCTTTGCGAGGTTGATTGCAAGTCTTTTGTTGCTGATTTTATTGTTTTTTTATAAGGCCCGCCCGGACATCAACGTCCACGCGGGCCTTATTCCGTCAGCTTGCATCCGGGAAGTAGAGGACATAGCCGAGCCCCATAGAGTCCATCTGGCTTCCTCCCAAAAACTCGTGAATGGTGTAAGGATCAACTTCTTCTGTTTCGCCTAAAAAACCGGCCAACGCGAGCGCGATATCGAAGGGTTGAGCATCGTCATTCACAACTATGGCGGGGCATTTCTTGCCATACATGCCACGTCCGGAATAACCGGGATAAAAGTTCATTTGGCCGTCATGTTCTGCGCAGAAATTCTTCAGGGCATCAGCTATGTCAAACATTTAATACCTCGATATTGTTTGTTTTATTTATTCCTGTGGGTACGTGATCCCCCTTTCAGGGATGGATTGCAAGCATTTTGTCTCGTATTTATTCGATTTTATTTGAAAAGGGGCTCCCCAAAGGGAGCCCTTTTATTACATCCACGCCTCAAGCTGCCGGATGGTCTCTGCGGCGACGTCGTGGTCTTCCGGGATAACCGTGTCCACTGTCTGCCAGAGTGCCCGGTATATCTTGTCCGCAGGCAGGCCCGCGCAGAGCAGTTTGCAGCTCATGGACTCGGCAACGCCAAGACAGAATTGATCGATGGGGTCAGGGTTACCGACCAGCATGACGACGTCAGCCTGCTCGCAGCGGGCCTTCATCTCATAGATCGCTTCCCGCTCACTGGCGGTCTGCAGCAGCAGAGTCATCTCCGGGAACCGGAGCTGAAGAAGTCCCTTCATGAGCGACGTGGCGACGGTATTCTGCGAGCCGGTGATGAAGTACACAGTCAGCATGGTATGTTCTCCTATATGTTGATTTTATTGGATAACCTCTTCCCGTGACTGTGTGTTCGCTCTTTCCTCAGATGATTGCAAGTCTTTTCTTACTGATATTATTCGTTTTTTTGTATTCGTGGGATACGCCCGGTTACAGCTTCATGATGAAGCACAAGGCGTAGTAAGGCGGCAGGGTGCTGAGGGCCTGAGCCGTAAGCGTGTGGTATGCCCGTCATCGGTGACGGCGTGTCCGTGTGCGGCGGTCGTGGCCATGCACGTTCGAGCCGACGGCGTGGCCGGGATCGGAGACTCCGTCTCTCGTGGGGTTACCTCGTTTCAGGCGGTGCCTGCAGGCGCAGCCTTTCGGATTTGAATGACGTTTCACAGTGGTTCTCATCACCAAACAGGTTGGCCAGCCCGTCGATGGCGTACATCGGCCACGGGTTCCCGTCTGCCGCCATACGGTAGGCTCGGCTGGACAGTGTTTCGTCCGGCCAGCCGCCGATGAGCGCATTGACGAGCTGGTCAACAGCGATGAGCAGGTTTTTCCAGTAGTTCATGCTGTGCTAGAAAGAGATTGTGATGGCGTTCAGCTCCTCAGCCGTAGCGGCAATATTGATTGCATCCCTGAGAGCCCATTTGCGGGCATAAAGTGCGGAGCCGTTCGCGATAATTTCCTGTTGCATGACGCGCAGGTCCGCCAGTGTGACCGTGTGGATTTCATTGTTGTAGTCACAGAACTGCAGGCTCTCCGGCGCGCCTTCGGCTTCCATAAGCGTGACAAGCCCGGAGACATTGCGGTTAGCCGCATCATTGGCGTCGATGTCGAAGCCCAGTGAACAGGTCAGATGGGCCGTGGCGGTCGCCTTTGTAAAGGCATTGGCCAGCTCCTCCTGTTTCCTGCCCCTGGTGGCTTCAACGCTGTTGTATTCGGCAAGGCGGGCGGCCTCGGCTGTCGCGGCCTCATCCTCAAGCCGGGCCTTTTCCGCTTCCCACAGTTCCACAAATGGAGCGACATCTTCCGCATAATCGGCAAGGGTCAAGGGGTGGTTGATATCATCCCTCCATTCCATTTCGCCCGTACCATTATGCCACTGGATGGCGTGCAGATTTTCAGGGACGGGGAAGTCAAACTGCAGTGGGGTGCCATCAACGATGATGAGACGGTCGGATGGGACGACGATGACATGCTGTTTCATGGAGAATATCCTTTCTAGTCTGGCTAGAGTTTCATGATGAAGCACAAGGCGTAGTAGGGAGGCAGGGTGCTCATGGCTTGCGCCGTGACCGCGTGAGTGTGTCCGCCATCGGTGACGGTGTGCCCGTGCGCGGCGGTCGTGACCGCGTGCGTATGGCCGTTGTCGGTGAGGCCGTGGCCATGTTCCGACGAACCAACCGCGTGGGCGTGGCCGGGATCGTAAACGCCGTGGGCATGTGCCCAGCTGTTGCCCGTATATTCAGAGTAGGTCCATGTATCGGGCGCGTCATTACAGACGCCGCCAATGCCTCCGCCGCTATGGGCATGTGCTTGATATCTGACGGCATGGTTGTGCCATGCCAAGGTGTTCCCATCCAGCGTCGAACCCTGAATGCCGATTCCGGTTCCAGCGGCCCCGGTCCAGATGTTCAGTGCGCAGTTCCAGATGGCTATGCCCGCCTTGGCGTTCCCGGCAGTCCCGCCGGGTGCGGCGGTGCCGAGGCCGATTCCCGTCTGGGCGCTTCCGGCGGCGACGCTGGGGGTAGCCGTTGCCGTGCCGCCGGTTGCGCCGGGCTGATAGGCTTTTCCCGCCCCGAGGATGAAACGGTCGGTCAGGTTGGGGGTGCCGTTGGTGCCGTCGCACAGCGCCCACCCCGTGGGGATGGTGCTTGCGGAGCCGGACCACATGCCGATGAAGCCCGTAGGGACGACTTCCTCAAGCCGGTTCAGGAGCTGCGGGAGTGCCATCAGCGCACCCCCCAACGGCCCGCCAAGCTAGGAACCGTCTCTCTCTCTCTCTCTCTCTCTCTCTCTCTCTCTCTCTCATGGGTATTTCCTTTTACAGTTTCATGATGAAGCACAGGGCGTAGTAGGGAGGCAGGGTGCTCATGGCTTGTGCCGTGAGTGTGTGGGTGTGCCCGCCGTCGGTGACGGTGTGCCCATGCGCGGCGGTCGTGACCGCGTGCGTATGGCCGTTGTCGGTGATGCCGTGGCTGTGCTCGGATGAGCCGACGCCGTGGGCATGGCCGGGGTCATAGACACCGTGGGCGTGTCCCCACGAAGCGCCTTGAGCGCCAACCAAATACTGGCCATCATGGCCGACGCCTACCCATCCGCGTTCTCTGGCATCGTCCTGATAGCGTCCAACAAGACCTGTATGGACATTCTGGCAATACCCTTGGCGAGTCGTATTGGTTACGCCCCAAACGGAATGGGGATGGTTGGGAAGGGTATTCCCATCCAGCGTCGTGCCCTGAATGCCGATTCCGGTTCCTGCTGCCCCGGTCCAGATATTGAGGGCAGCGTTCCATATGCCGATTCCGGTCCCGGCGTTCCCGGCAGTCCCGCCGGGAGCGGCGGTAGCGAGGCCGATTCCCGTTTGGGCGTTTCCGGCGGCGACGCTGGGGGTAGCCGTTGCCGCGCCGCCGTTTGCGCCGGGCTGGTAGGTTTTTCCCGCTCCGAGGATGAAACGGTCGGTCAGGTCGGGCGTGCCGCCAGTGCCGTCGCACAGCGCCCAGCCCGTGGGGATGTCCGCAGCCGTTCCCGACCACATGATGATGCCCCGGCTGGGCATCAGAAAGCGGCGCACTTCGTCGAGCGCGCGCATGAGCATGGGGTTGGCCATCAGCTCACCTCCACAAGGATATCGTAGTCCGTGGGGATCGCGTCGTGCCAGCGGATGACGGTCGAGGCTGCCCCGGCTGCCCCCACTTCCTGATACTGGTGTACGGCGGCATCGGCCCCGGCCTCGCAGCGCAGGCCGCACAGGTAGACCCGCAGCCGCTTGTTCCCCACGGTATAGGCGGGGACCGTGTAGTTCGTGCCCTTGGCGATGGCGCTTGTGCGTGAGCCCGCAGGGGAGAATGCCGACACGACGGCCGCCGCGAGCAGGTCCCGCAGGTCCTGCTTCTGTTGCTGCAGCTCCTCTTCCACGCCCTGCAGGCCGTCGGACTGCGCCTTGAGGGCGTCGTCCTGCGTTTTGGCGTTGGCGTCGAGGCCCTGCAAGGTCTCGCGCAGCCGCAGCACGTCGTCCTCGAGGAGGTTGTCCGGGTGCGGCAGCGGGAGTTTCAGGTACGTTGTCTTTTCATCAATCATGGCGGCTCCTAGATCACGGCCATGAGCCGGATGTTGCTGACGCGGGGACGGGCTGTGGCCGTGCCGGTCAGGGTCAGCCTGACCTTGGTCTCGCTGACGTTGGAGAGCGCCGCCTTGAAGCGGTACTCCACAAGCCCGTCGCCCTGATTGGTGGTGCCGTCGGCGGTGAGCGACTCCCATTCGCCGGAGTCCTTGCGGATCTGCGGGGTGACGGTCGCCCCGGAGGGGATGACGGCGTCGTAGACGAGCACGGCCTTGGTCGCGTCGCGGGCGGGGATGGAGCGTGTCGCATAGTCGGCGGTCAGGCCCACGGCCCCGCTGATGAGCTGCGTGCCGGGCCACAGCACGGGGCTGGCCGTCGGCGTCCCCGCAAGGCGGGCCTTGACGCTGATCGGCCCGGTCGTGGGCGTGGCGAGGCGCAGGGGCTGCCCGTCGGCCACGGTCAGGGTTTCCCCGCCGGGCAGGGCCATGTCGTACTTGACGCGGGTGTCGGCGTTCGGGGTTTCGGAGAGGGAGAGGAGCAGCAGGTCGGTGGCCCCGGAGACGGATACCGAGCCGAGTTCCTGCTGGCTCGACGCGCCGCTGAAGGACGCCTCCAGCAGCCGGAAGGTCAGGTCGCGGTCCTGATGGGCCGTCCATGTGCTGGCGTTGCTGGAGGAAAGCAGCACGCCGACCTGATAGGGCTGGCTGACGACCCACTGCTGCGCGGTGGCGTCGAACTTGCCGAGTTCGGCGACGGAAAGGGCCGTCTCCGCGTCGTCGCAGAGCACCACGAAGGCGTATTCGGTGCCCGCCGCCAGCGAGAGCGGCGAGGGCAGGAGCACGCGGGTGTGGCCGCCGCCGGAGACGACGATGGAAGAGGCCGGGATATGGGCTTCGGTGAGCACTGTGCGGGTGGGTACGCCGTTGGCCACGTCGCGGATCTGCAGGCGGGCGTCGCCGCCCTTCGCCGTGAACCACAGGTCGACCCCGGCAAGCTGCGTGGCCTTGTCCAGCACAAAGGTCTGTGCCAGCGGGTCCACCCAGATGGTGGTGATGGTGTTCACCTGCCGCAGGGTGTTGACCGTGAGCTGTCCCTGCCCGACGAAGACCGCCGAGGCCCGCGAGCCGCCCTTGCCCGTGAAGGTCACGGCCTTGGCCCCGGAGGGGACTTTGGCCGGGATATGGAACGAGCCGTCCAGCGTGCCGTTGCCGTCGGCGGTGCCGGAAACGGCCAGCGTGATGCCGTCGAAGGTGGCCGAGGCAAGCTGTTCGCCCGCGCCGAACCCTTCAATGTGATAGGCTACGTCGATCTGGCGCAGGTACTCCAGCGCATTGGTCGTGGAACCCAACTGTTCGGTACGGGTCGCGGTGTCTTCCCCCACGACCCACGAGACGCCCGGCACGTAATGCCCGTTGTTGAACCGTTCGGTCACGGCGCTGGCCCATTGGGTCTGGCTTTCGGTCCAGCGGTCCAAGGCGGGGTTCAGGCTCGCACTCCCGGGAAGCGGGTCAAAGGCCATGTAGGGGTTGACCTTCATGGAACCGGTACGCAGGGGCTGGGCCAGCAGGGGCGACGGCGTCCAAGGGTTGGCCGTGGGCGCGGCCACGTCATTGGGCAGGGCCGTTGCCGTGGCTTCGATGGGCAGGGTCAGGACGCCGCCCACCACGGCGGCGGTCTGGGAAAGTCCCTGATCGCGCATGTCGTCGTTCAGCAGCGGATCAACGAAGATGCCCGCCCGTGCCCCGGATTCGCGGGTGAACACGTCGGCCTCAAGGCGTTGCCGGGCGACTTCCTGCTGCACCGCGTCGATGCGGCGGTTGATGGTTTCGATTTCCGAGAAGGGGACTACGCGCACGCCGTCGGAGAGCACGGTGCGGGTGCTGCGCCATGTCTGGCCAACGGTGGCGATGGGCAGGAGCGACGCGGGCACGCTGGGGCTGCGCGGGGTGTTTTCGGAGGCCACGCCCTGCAGCCAGACGAACAGCCCTTCCTGATTGATCGCCAGCCGGTCGAGGCGCGGCAGGGCCTGCCGGTAGGTGATGAGGATGGAGGAACCGTTAACCGCGCCTTCGATGCGGAAGCCGTCGGCGTCCAGCCCCTTGGGTTCGGCGCTGACCACGCACTCGTAGGTGCAGGAATAGGTCGAGCCGGTGGCGGGCTCGTTGCCCGTGGGGGACCAGTCCACGGTGTCGCCGTTCTTTTTATAGTCCGTCCCCGCCGTGTAGACGGTATCACCCTGACGGCACTCGACGATGGAGACGACGGCGGTGTCCGGCAGGGCGTCGGCGGCCCCGGAGTAGCTGCCGTGGACCACGCTGACGGTCTTGCGCATGGTGATGCGCACGGCCTCGACGTCGTGCAGCGGGGGGTGGGCCACCGTGATGCGTTGTCCGCCGGACTGTGTGGACGTGGCGTCGGCGGTGTGCACTTCCGTGTCGATGCGGCGCAGGTCGGGCACGGCGGCATAGGTCAGGCGGCGGGAGGTGGGCATGTCCACGCCGTAGCCGTTGACGCGGGCGCGGCCTTCCGAAACCGTATAGACCTGATGCCCGTCGGCGTCGTCCCCGGCCATGAGCACGGTCAGGCCGTCCACGATGTACGAGCCGCCCGCCGTGGAATCGCGGTCGTATTTGGCGATGCTCTGGGTGAACGTGTCCAGCGTGGGCGGGGCTTCCTTGGCCCGCAGCTCGCCGTCGTCCACGGTATAGACGACGTAGAATTCCCCGTCGCCGTTGTCGCCGTCAAAGCCCCACGCGGCGTTGGCCTGAAGCCGCCAAGCGCCCGGCTCGCCCTCGCCGCGTGAGCCGATGGCGGGGTTGTACAGGGTGGGGTAGTCAAGCTCAGACACCACGCGCTGCGTGAGCCGGATGCCCACGGCCACCGTGCCGGCCACGGGGATGGTGAAGGTGGCCTCGGGCACGCCGCGCACCGCGCCCCGGAGGTAGACGGCCCCGGACTGGGCCCGGACTTCGCCGGTCTCCTTGTTCACGATGATCCCGGCGTCGCGGATGATGTCGCCGTCCTTGAACAGCGCGTCGGCCACACCCTGCAGGCGGTGCATGGCGGCGGACTGCGCCTCGTTCAGCTCCGCGCCTTGCAGCGTGTAGCCGTCGCGGTAGAGGATTTTCTCATAATTTTTCGATGCGTTGAAGTTGTCGTAATAACTGTCGGGCATGTTGGGCATGAAAGCCTCCTGAAAGTTGCCGGGCACAGTGCCGAGAGTCGTGTCCCCGGAGGGGCTCGGAAAGCGGCGCGTGGTGCGGCTGGCTGATTGGCGTAAAGGGGGGACGTTGCGGGGAGGGGCGGATGGCCCTAGATCGGCAGGACGAACTCGACGGTCTGGCGGACGGAGGGGCTGCGGTTGATGCGCGGCAGGATGATCTGTGCCGCCAGCAGCAGGCCGGGCTGTTTGAGGTCGGCGGGCGTGAAGTAGCGCTGGCCCTCGGGCAGCCCGTCAACGAACTCGGTGTCCATGAACAGCCCCATTTCCCTGATGATCGCGTTGGAGGCGTCGCTGTAGGCGTAGGCCGTCTGGACGTAGAGGTACGGGGTCGGCTCCGTCACGAGCCGGTAGCGGGCCTCCTGCACCGCGCCTTCGGAGCCGGTGGACACGGGGATGACGATGCCGCCCGCCTCGTCGGGCTCCACGAAGCCGATGTGCGAGGGGGTCCGGCGGCCCAGTTCGTTGAGCAGCGCGGTGCTGTCCACGAGGGAGGGCAGGGTTGCGCCGTCGGCGTCCCATGCGGGATCACCGGAGCCCCACGCCAGATGCAGGGGGCGGGACGAAATCGCCAGCGCGATGGCGGCGCGTCCGGTTTTGGTCAGTGTTGCGAGTGCCATGTTGTTCTCCTTATTGGATGGTGATGTGCGAGGGGGTTTTCCAGTCCTGCCCCGTTTGGGTCCATGCCCCAGCCCACTGCGGCGCGAACAGCGTGAGCAGGCCGGATGCGGGCGGGGCGGGGGCAAGGGCTGGCGTGCCTGTGCCGAGGGCGGACAGCCCGGCGCTTTCGGGCGCTGCCCATGTGTTGGGCTTCATGCTTAGGGCCTGCGCGCTCAGGATACCATGTTCCGGCTCCACTTCGGGCAGGGGGCTGCCGGAAACGGAGAGCAGGCCGGTCCCGGCGGCGAACGGCGGGGCCGGGTCAAGGGCTTCAGCGGGCAGGGCCAGCGAGGACGGCAAGGCCGTCTCCGGGGGTGTCCATGTGTTTTCGGCCAGTTTCATGGCCAGATCGCATTGGGAGACTTGTTGCACCCGTTCTGGGTCCGGGATGCCTCCGGCCGAGGCCAGCCATGCCGTGCCCGCCGCTTGCGGGGCGGGCGGGTCGAGCCGGGGCGTTTCCGTGCCTTGGGTCACGATAGCCATTTCGTGCAGCCGCCGTTCCTCGCGTCCGCACTCATGCCCGGACAGGGTGAAGGAACCGAGCCGGGGCGGGTTGCCGATGACCACCGCAAACGTCGCCCCGAGCCGCGAGTTGGTGTCCGCCAGCATGGATTCCGTGGGCACGAGCTGCGCGCGGGAAAGGCTGCGGCGGCCCATGCGCCAGCGCGGGAGCTTGCGGTCGAAGCCGGTATAGTCGAGCCAGCTCCGGGCGTCCCATTCCCCGCGCCACGAGCGGCCCAGAGTCTGGCGGTCGGCCCACAGGATGCTGAACAGCGCGCCCATGACGAACGGATGGTTGCGGGGCAGGGGCTCGGAGAGCCTCGAGCGCCCGACGATGAAGCGGTCGAGGTACGGCGCGGTGTGGCCGGACACGCACTCCGTCCCGAACGAGGCCGCATGGAGCGACGGCAGATAGGCTTCCGCCTGAAAACTCCTCTTTGTCCCGAACGAGACGACGATGTCGCCATCCGGGCCTTCGACGGGGACGCCGGAATAGAAGGACAGCCAGCCGTCGCCAAGGGCCGGGCCTTCCGAGAGCACGATGGGCCGCCGGTCGTAGGCGTCGGTGTACATGCGCCACAGGCGGCAGCGCGCCGGGGCCATCTCGGTGCAGATGGTGACGATGCGGTGCACGTCGTCCATGTCCGCAATCTGCGGCAGGCCAAGCTGGTACGTTGCCCAGTAGGCCCCGGGGCCGTTTTCTTCGATGGCGGCGGCATAGCCGAACCGGCGCAGCGCCGCGTAGAGGCTTGCGGGCGTGCCCTTGATGCTGTGCCATGCGATGGCGTCGAGGATGAGGCCCGCCAGTTCCGCGTCCGTCCGGGCCGTTTCGCGGAAGTCGACGTGCAGTTGCCACGCGAGACGTTCCAGTTCCGCCGTGTTCAGGGGCGTCAGCCCGCCGGACGCCTCGGCCACCCGCCCGATGGGGGCGAGCATGCCGGGGACGGGACGCCCCGCGGTGAGCGCCAGCCGGTGCCACAGGAGCAGGCTGGGGACGCTGCGGACGACGCGGCGCAGGAGCGTTTCCAAGGCCGAGCCTGCCGCGCCGAACGCGGGGTCGTCCGCGAGGGCGGGCGTGAGCAGGCCCCGGACCTGCGGATCTCCGAGCCTAATCATGGGGCCGCCCGTCACGGCTCGCGACTGCCGTCGGCTTTACGGTGTCTACCCAGAAAGAAAGGGTGCGCTTAGTCATCTTCAATCCCCATAAATTGCAGGTCGAGCGATGTTTCGCGGGCGATCTGGCGCTGTTCCAGCTTTTGGTAGTGCGGGCTGGCCAGTTCCACGCGCTTGGCCCCGGCGCGTTCGAGCAGGCTGATGAGCCGGGTGGGGTTGATGTCCCGGCCCGGGGCGCTGCGCTGCCACACCCGGTATTCTTCAAGTGCCGCTTTAATGTTTTGCGTCACGCTGGCGGCCAGCGGGCCGTTGTCCCGGTGCAGCCACCAGCCGCCGGAGACGGCGTACTCGACGGGCTCAGGCGCGGCCACGATGACCGTGTCGGTAAGCGGGCGCACGCCGTCGGCGCTCAGGCGTTCCCGCACCAGTTCCAGCACGCTTTCTGGGGGCAGTTCGCCGCCGCCCATGACCGGGCGCACGTCCACGGTTCCGGGTACGGGCGCGTATACGGCCACGTCGGCGATGCCCTGATGGGCGGACAGGGCGTGGTAGCGGTAGGCCCCGGAAGGCCCGGCCACGGAAAAGCGTTCCGGGGCGAGCCGGATGCGGGCGCGGTAGCTGGCGTCGTCCTCGACGTCGGCCCCGAGCCGGGTGGTTTCGGTGTTGCGGACGGCGTCCACATAGGCGAGCGGGTCGACCAGCCTGTTGATCTGGCCGGGGACCAGCCCGTTGGCGTGCACTCCGGCCCGCAGGCAGGTTGCCGCTACGTCCACGGAGCGTTCCCCGGCGGGGATGGTTGCCGTCTCGTCCGTGGCGAAGGTCAGCCCCGTGTCGCCGTCCCCGGCGTTGGCCCGGGTGCCCTGCGGGATAAGCACGGACCAGCCCAGCGGTTCCGCCGTGCTGAACCGCAGCACAGTGCGGGACGGGCTGGCGGGCAGCCGGGCCGTATCCACCAGCGCGCCGATGAGGTCCTGATGCGGCCCTCGGGCGTGGGCCAGATACTGCTGGTTCCCTGTTTCGTTGATGAAGGCCGCCAGCAGGCTGATGATGTAGGCGTTGGACTGGAGGAACAGCCGCACCGGGTCGCCGGGATAGACGGTCTGGCCCGAGGCTTCCTCGTAGGCGGTAATGACCATCTCCTCGATGCCGGAGGGCGTCAGTTCCGAAAAATCCACGGCGGTGAAGTCGTCAAGCAGGCTCACAATGCCACCCCTTCCCTGAGCTTGAAGGTCACGACGGGCCGGAGTTGCCCGTCGAGGGTTTCAGCCCGCAAAAGCCGGATGCTCACCACCTCGGTGCGGGGTTCCTTTTCTTCGATGGCGTCCGTCAGTTCCGCAATCCGGAGCGCGGCCATCACCGGGGCCGGGGCGTCGATAGCGCCGCCGTGCGAGGCGAAACGCCGGTCCAGCGGGACGGAGTAGGCGAACGTGGTCAGGATCATCCGGATGTTCTGGACGATGGCGTCCAGCCCCGTGGCCCCGATGACGAGCGGGGCCGCCTCGCGCATGTCGACGACGGGCATCAGTGGTACTCCTTCAGGGCCAGCGTCAGGCCGATGGTGTGGACGCCGCCGGGGCCGCTGTTGCGCCAGTCCTGCGTCACGCTTTCGATGATGACCTTGCCCCAGTTGAGCCCCCCGAGGATGAGCCGGTTGACCTCGCCGCGCTTGCACATGGCCCCGAGGCTGTCGGCTTCCTGCATGGGATTGACGCCGAGGGCGGCGCTGAGGGTCATGGAAATGGAGAAGGTCCCCAGCTCCGGGGCGATGAATTCGACGCAGGGGAGCGCGCCCTGCACCTGATGCTCCTCGATGCGGGCCTTGCGTTCCCGGGTGACTTGCGACGGGGTGAACACCCGCGTGTCGGACACTTCAAAGACGACGTTGCCGAGGGTGCCTACCTTCATGATCAGCCCCCGACCGGCGAACCGGAGGTATCGGAGCCGCTCCTGACGTTGTCGTGAACGTGACTGCGAACTGATACGCTTCCCGCGACGATGTCATTGTCGGGGACGGTGATGCCGCCATTGCGTACGGTGAAGGAACCCTGCAGCTCACTGCTGGCAGCGCCACCGCTGTAGCCGGTTTGGATGAGGTTGCCAGCCAGCTCAATGCTTGGAGCCTTCAGGCTGATGCGGGTAAGGCTTTCGACGGATATGTCTTTTTCGGCCTTGAGCGAAACGCTCCCTCGGACGTTGGCGATGAGCTTATGTTGTACGCGGTCGTACCAGAGTTCTGTGCCGTCCTCGTAGCGGACGTAGTCGACCTGCGCTTCTTGGTTGGGGGAAGGTGTTTTCGTCGTGTAATGCGCGCCGAGGATGACGCCTTGTTCCAGACCCTGCCCGGAAAACAGGCAGGCCACGGGTTCCCCGATGTCGGGCAGGGTCTGCGCCTTGTCCTTCAGCGTGCGACGCTCAAGGACGCGCAGGGGCATGGTCACCATGCCGTCCCCGTCCGGGAGCTGGACGCGGGCTGCTCCCGATGCCGGGTCCACGCCGGTTACGATGCCGAAGCGCAGGCTTGCTCCCCGGTTGGCTTCCAGCGCCGCTATCCGTCGTTCCTGTTGCGCGTAGTCGAATCCGCTCATGTTGCCCTCAATAGTCCAGCGTTCGGCGTAGCTCCACGCCGGTCGTATATTTGCCTTCGATTCTGTGGGTTGCCGTGGTGACGAAATACTTGCCGTCGAATTTCCCGAAACCGTCCAGCGTCAGCGTGCACCCGGCCACCACGCCGGGGTGCCCCATGATGTCGAGCGAGCCGGTGTTTTCGGCTTCGTTTTTGTTCCGCAGGGCGCTTTGGGCGAAGGTTTCCGCTTCGGCCTTCGACTCGATCTTCTGGTTGATGAGCGTTATTTTTTCCCGTTGCCCGTCAGCGCCGGGCTCACCGAAGGAATAGGAGTGCATTTCCCCTGATTCCGGGTCCATGTACTGGACGTCGCAGCCGCTGTAGGCCGTCCCTTCCGATTTTTCCTTGAACGACCATCGTGACGGCGAAAACTGCCCTCCGGTTCTGGAGATGGCGACGGTGGCGGCTCGTGCGTCACCGCGTTTTGCGGCCTCACAGACGAGCTTGCCGTCATGGACCTTGACGTTCACCCCCCGGGAGGAGGCCAGCCGCTGTAGGAAGGGCAGGTCGGATTCCTCGCGCTGGTCCTGCCGGTTGAACGGAAAGGCATCGGCATTGTAGAGCAGTTCAAGCCCGTTGCGCTGGGCGATTTCTCCGGCCACGGCCTGTAGGGAATAGCCTTCCCATGCCTGCGTTTTTTTCGTTTCCCGCAGTCCGTCCGTGAGCGCGGCGGACACGGCCTTGATGCTGACCTTGGTCGGCGGGCCGGAGTATTCCACCTCGTCGACCTTGAACGAGCCGCAGTTCAGGGAGGCGTCCTGTCCGGAGCCGAACCAGTCCGTGCACAGGATACGCATGGACACCTCGGTCCCTTTCTTGGGAGCCCACTCCCCGAGCCACTTGCCGTCGCGGTCATGCAGATCGAGGCGTACCTCATCGGCCTTGCCCGCGGCGTTGTCGGTGTAGGTTGCGGACAGGAGCGAGGGGGCGAGCGCGTCCGTGGCGTCGTGGCCGCCGATAGTGACGGCGAGCCTCACGCGCCGGGCGTGCTCCTGCTCTTGTTTCCCGTTGGTTACATCCACGGCGGAAGGACCTCCTCCGCTGCGAAACGGCGAAGCATACGGCCGCGAGCAAGTCGCGTCCGTGCCGTTTCTGCGCTATCCGCTCGCCGCTGCTCGCGACTGCCGTCGGCTTTAAGGTTGGTTACATCCACGGCGGAAGCTCCATGTTGATTTCCGGTTTTTTGACGCCGTCGGGCACGTTCAGCCGGACCCCGGCGGGGAACTCAAGCATATCCATATGTTCGATGTTGGCGGCGATGAGCCTGTCCATGAGGTGTTCATCGCCCCACAGCCGGAGAGCGATGGCATCCCAGCAGTCACCTTGTTGCGTTATGTATTCAGTTGCCATAAGCCAACCTCCTCTGATCTCCGACGATGTTGCCGAGCATGCGGGCAATCCGTTCCTCAATGGCGGAAGCGCGGCTGTCGATGCTGCGCAGCAGCGCGTCGCCCATGTCCGCAGCAGGGATGCCGTTGAGGGTGACGGGCATGGAAAAATACAGATTGACTGGTTGCTGGGCGGATGGGGACGCCGTGTTCCCGGCGGGAGCCGTCCGCCGTGCCTCCCCAGACGCGGCGTATTCCGGAACCCGGGAAGAGGCCGGGGCTGTCCGGGCCTGCCCGGGGAGCTTGGCCTGTGCCGGTTTGGCCATAGCTTCAGAGAGGGCGGGTTTCGTCGGCCCGATGAAGGGGGTCCCCGCGGCTGCGGGCTGGAGCGCGGCCTGTTCGGGATTGGAGCCGAACGTGAAGAAATCTCCCACGCTTTCCCAGAACCCGGTCTCTTGTTTGGAGGCGGTGTCCTTGCCGGGATAGGCCGCCTTGGCCCCTTCCACAGCTGCCTTGGCGGATTGCGGCTCTTCATCGTCTCCAAATCCGAATGCGCCCTTGATATCCTTGTAGATGCCCTTGACCGTCTCAACGGGCTTCATGGCCATCGCCTTGACGCCCTCCACCAGTGTGTCGATGAGCTTGGCTCCGGCGTCGTACAGCGACATGCCGTTCCAGAGGTCAGAGATGAACGTCAGTGTGCCGGTAAACGCGGCTTCAACCAGTTCAAGGATGGGGCACACGGTTTTCAAACCGGACCAGACGGTGTCCACGACGGCCCGGAATCCTTCGAATTTGTTGTAGGCCCAGACGAGCCCCGCTCCGAGCGCAGCGATGCCCACGATGATCAGCCCGATGGGATTGGCTGTGAGTGCCGCGTTCCAGAGCCACTGTGCGGCGGTGATGATTTTGATTTTGGCGGCGCTGGCCAGAGCGACTGCCGCGTGGGCCTTTTGCGCCACGGTTGTCGCGATGACGGATGGGCGCAGTGCAGCGAAGATGCCCTTGGCGATCTGCCAGCCGTCCGAGAGGACGGTCGCCGCGTAGCCGCCCGCCAGCGCGGATACCTTGAGTCCAACCAGTGCGATGCCGACGAGCATGACCCCCTGCGTGACGCCGGGAAACGCTTCCGCTAAGGCCCGGACAGGCTTGATGACGGAGGTGACATACTCGGCGGCTGAGGCAAGGGGCGGCAGGAGCACACTGCCGATGGTGATGGCGAGGATTTGTCCGGAGGCCGCCAGCCGATCCAGAGCGCCCTGCGTCGTCTCCGAGCGGGTTTTGAACTCGGCGAGCTGGGAGCCTTTGGCTTCTTCGGAGTTGGCCAGCGCGAAAATCTCACGCAGTTTGTTGGGATTGTTGATGAGCGGGGCCAATGAGGCGAGCGATTCCGTGCCGAACAGTTCCTTGGCGATGCCAGCCTGTTCCGCTTCTGGCATTTTCTTGATGGCTCCGAGTACCGTGAGCAGGGTGTTTTCCGCTTCCTTGCCGCCTTTTTTCATGCCTTCCGCTATGGCTCCGACATTGCGAAACCCCAACTGCTTCATGGTCTCTTTCTGAGCCTTGGTCATGGCGTTGCCTTGGCTCAAGGTCAGCAGGAAGTTCTTCATGGCCGTCCCGGCGGTTTCCTTGTTTTCCGAGGTTGAAACCAACGCGGCGGCCAAGCCTACGATGGACTTTTCGGAAAACCCCGCCATTTTTCCCACCGCGCCCATCCGGGCTACGACTGAGGATGTGTCCGCAGCTGTGGCGTTCATTTTTGAGGCCACATAGTTCATGGCATCGCCCATGCCGCGGGTCTGCTCCGCCGTGAGCTCCATGCGCGACTGGTAGGTAGCAAGGCGCTCCCCGGCTTCCTCGGCGGTGATGCCGTAAGCTACGGACATTTCGGCGGCGTCGTTGAGGAATCTCTTTATTTTTTCGGGATCAAGATTACCGTCTGCATCGTTGGCCACACCAGCCTCGGCAGCGGCAGCGGCTATCTTGGTGACTTCGTTCGGGCCGAGCCCCGTCCGTTCCGAAACGGAGAAGATGTCCTGCTTAATCCGTTTTTCGTCGTCATCCTTGGCAAAATTGGCCACCTTTTTGAGGTCGGCCCAGTTGCTTTCGTAGTCGATGGCAAGCTTGACCGGGGCGACCACCGCGGCGGCCGTAGCCACCGTCCCCATGATCTGCCCGTGGTACTCTTGCCGTTTGGCTTGGTTGGCCAGCATTTTCTGCTGGCGCCCGAGAGCGGCTTCGGTGCGCCCGATGGCCGCTGCCGTTTCGGATTGTGCCTTCGCCATGTTCTCGACGGTGACGCCGTATTTTTTTGCCGCCCGTTCCGCGCTTTTGAAAGCCCGCTCGGAGGCTTGCACTTGCCCGATCAGCTTGGTTCTGGTCTCGGGGAGGAGTGGTCCAGCATTGAGACGGGCACGAGCCGCTTCAAGTTCCGCGCTGGCTTTAACCAGTGCCCCTGATTTCTGGGAAACGGTCTGTAGGCCTTTAAGATCAGACTTGAGCCCTTTGACGCGGGAGGAAACCGTGGTAAAGGCGGAAGCGACGGAGGCCCCTACCGCGGCCCCCACAGCAAACGTCACGCCAAAAGAAGTGCCCATGAAAACCTACCAAGAGTTGATGCCCAAACAGTATGCAAGCTGGTGGCCGCTGTTCGTTCCCGTTGCGGCCATAGCCGCCTGTATCGATAAATGGTTCCTCGATGCCACAAGCTGGCCGGAGGCGGCGGGGCACAGCGTTTTTGCCGGGCTCTGCTTCATGGCCCTTGTGTACGCGGGAAAGGCCGTGCGGCCCTTCCCTTGGGTGATTCCCGTGGCCGCCGCCGTGACCTGCGCCCGGAAGTGGTTCTTCGACGCCCCGACATGGGCGGCGGCGCTGGACGCCGGGCTGGTCACGGCCTTTGTGCTGCTGGTCGTCCTCCATCTGATGAAAGGGGCACGCTAGGCGGAGAGCCGTTTTTCCAGCTCGCAGGCCGTGTCCAGCCAAGCCTCGGCTTCGTCAGGCGTCAGTGCCAGCACATCCCGCAGGGGCCACCGGGTCAGCCGGGACAGGCTCACCACCAGCATCCGCAGCCCTTTCTCCAGTGTCCCGTCCGGGTCTTTTCTGGCCCCGAAACGTGAGGAGCTGGTCCTGTAGCCGCTCATAATCCTCCATATCCAGTTCGCGCAGATCTTCAGGGCGCAGCCCGGTGAGGGCGGCGACGAGCGTGGCCTCTTCGTCGAGCCCGCCGTTTTTTATGGGGTAGTCCAGCATGTCGCCCACGGTGGGGCGGCGCATGGTGATGGAGGACAGGGTGCGGTCGGAAAGCTGCGCCGGATACCGGAGCGCGATTTTCGCGGTCTTTTCCATTGGGTTACTCCATGCCGAGGTCGCCACGGACTTGGGCGAGGTAATCGGTTCCGGCGATGGTGCAGATGAAGTTCAGCTTGTCGATCTCCACCAGTTCCTTGCCGCCCTGCGAAAGCTTGAGGTAGTTGACCTCGAGCTCGGTTTCCGAATCCATTTTCTTGCCCGGTTCGGCCTTGCCGACGCCGAATTTTTTGGGGACGGTGCGGGCTACCAGCTTCACGGCGTCGGTGCCGAACTCGCCGTTCCCGGCGTCGAACTTCTGCACGCTGGCCCGGACGTCGAGCTGGTGCGTTTTCGGCGCGAGCAGGGTGACAGCGTTCTCGTTCACCGTATTCCATTTCAATTTCAGGCTGATGGCCTTGAAGTGCCCGATGACGGGCGTGTCCAGTTCCCCGGCGATGCCGAGCCCGCTCATGGACTCGGTGACGTATTCGAGGCTCGGCAGCTCGATGTCGGCCACGCCGAGCAGGGCGGAGCTGCCTTCCATATAGACTTTGGCGTTGATGAGCTTGTCGGGGATGACGTTTGCGGAGGGAAGGTTCATGGCGTCTCCTTACTCGGCGAAAAGGTTGGTCAGATACGACGGGTCGTATTCTAGCGTGAAGCGGATTTCCCGGGCCGGGGGCGGGGGCGCGATGAAGACGTGGAACCGGGCGATGCCGTCGATGAGGTCGGTGCTCGGGTTTTCCCCG
This sequence comes from Bilophila sp., assembly GCF_057864385.1. Lineage (NCBI taxonomy): Bacteria > Pseudomonadati > Thermodesulfobacteriota > Desulfovibrionia > Desulfovibrionales > Desulfovibrionaceae > Bilophila > Bilophila sp. The sequence goes on from NZ_DBMAFI010000024.1 coordinate 41,522, forward strand.
GCGAGGAAGGCCACCTTGCCGCCGAGGATGTATTCCCGGGCCGCGAGGCCGTTGAGCCAGAGGTTGAACGAGTCGCAGATCTGCTCGATGAACCGGCGGCGCAGGGGCGAGTCGGTGAACTGCCACGCGGTCAGTACCAGCGTGTTGCCGATGTAGTTGAACATGCGGCGTACCGGGATGAAGGTGTCCTTCACGTCGGTAACGGCGGGGTAGGCGGCGGTGCGGTTGCCCCAGACGGTCATCTGGCCGGTAAAGTTGAGCCCGGTGACGATGCCCTGCCCGTTGAGGTAGGCGGCCTCGGAGGGGGTGAGGGCCAGTTCCCTGCCCGCGTGGGTCAGGCCGTTGCAGAGCATCCGGCGGTTGGACGGCGACCAGTAGGGCACGCCCTCGTTGTCGGCGTCGCGGCTGGCGACCGTGGCGGCCAGATGCACGGAGCCGTGCTCGACGGCGTTGCCGAAGACCGGCGAGCCGAAGAAGATCTGCAGGGCCGGGTCGGTGAGGTTGTTGTCCTTCACCCATGCCGGGACGTCGGTATATTTGGCCACGCTGGACGGGACATCGACAAGGCCGGTCGCCTTGAAGTGGCCGTTGATGTTCGCGGCCTTCGCGCCGATGACCACGGCCACCGCCGGGTCGTCGGAGAAGCCGGGGGCCAGAAGCTGGCCGGGGACCAACCCGAAGCGGGGAAAGACTTCCTCCACCAGTTCCAGCCCGGTGCGGCTTCCGGTGGAAGCGTCGATGCCGCCGATGACGTCGGCCTTCGTGACCTTGGAGACGTCGGACTTGGCCGGGGTTTCGCCCTGTGCGGGCGCGGTGTGCTTCGCCGGGTCAAAGACGTTGATGCAGACGATGGGGGCCACCCCGTAGCGCGACAGGTAGACGCTGGCGGCCTCGTGCAGCGTGAAGCCGGTTTCGTCCTCGCCGGGCGCGCCGAGCTGGGCCGTGAATTCCGCCATTGAGAAGATGAGCAGCGGTTTGTTGACGGGCCGTTCCGTGCCTTCGGGCAGGTTGTGGACCGGGGCCGTGCCGATGATGACCGGGAGGGAGACGTCCACGCGCACCGGCGCGACGATGCCGGTGGCGGTCTCTTCCCAGTAGACGCCGTGATTGTACATGGTTACCCCTTAATGTGGTTGCGCTTCACGCGTTCGTGGGTCGTGAAGAAGCCTTTCTTTTCCCGCATGCCGCGCAGGGCCTCACCCGCCTTGTCCAGCGGGAGGAAACAGGCTTTCACGTCAGGATCGGCAAACAGCTTTCCAAGGTGGCTGGGAATGCCTCCCTGGAACACACTGCCGTACATGAGCAGTACAGGCTGGCGGAATGTCGGCCCGAGGTAGATGAGCGTTTCAGGGAGTGGAGGAGTCGCTTTCGCCTTCTTTTCCGTATCCATAGTTTTTCCTTTTATTCCCAGCCCTTCATAGTCCATTGCGACAGCATGACAGCCTGAAGGAAGGGCCTTGGTTTCGTTTCGGCCTTTTCCCATGCCAGCAGCCGTCCCCGGTGATCGGGCACGAGCTGGAAGCGCCGTTTCAGCGGCGTTTCCCGGCAGGCTCCGAGTACGCGGGTGATGCCGGACATAAGGATTGCCAAGTCTTGTTCCGCGCCCTCGGCGTCTCCCGGTTCCGGGTTGTAGACGCAGCAGATGAGCGCGATGACGGCGGTTTCTCCTCCCTCTTCATGATAACCGTTCACGGGTACGAGGATGATGCCGGGAAAGGTTTTCCAGCCATTTTCGGGCGGAGGCAGGTCTCCGATAAAGACTTGTACGGGCTGTATAGTGTCGCCTTCGGCGGTCTGGCCGAGCAGGTGCAGATCGGCAAGGCCGTCCGTCAGATAGGTTTTCAGGGCGGGTAGGATGTGTGGGTTCATTTCGCGGCCTCCAGAGCCAGCGTCCGTTGAACGTGACTGGCCAGCACGACAGGCAAGCAATCATCAATTTCTCTCATGCACAGTTCCCAGACTCGGTACGATGCCACGTGATATTGAATTGTTGGCCCATATGACTCTCGAATAATTTCTTTTTGATAGGTTCTCTTTGAGTTGGATACCTTCCAGTACTTCACGCCCATATGCCCGCCCTGCATTATTGCGATGAACGGAAGGCTCGCGCCTTCAATGCGACTTCTTCCGTCGCGTCGTTCTCCCTTGCGCAAGGCAAAGGTGAAATCCGGCCATTCCTGTGGGCGTTTCCCCGGGCGTGCCGTTACAGCCTTCTCTTCGACATCGTAGTGAATGAGCGGCTGCGCTTTGCTGCGCACTGTAATGCTCCCAGAGACCGTCCCGCCTCGGCTTATCGGTTTTCCAAGAAGAACCGCTCTCTTAAGAGCCTTTTGGGGAAGTGGAATCTCTCCAATGAGATACTCAACAAGGACATCCCGTACATGCTGCATCGTCTCGGCAACAGCCGGATACATGGCCTTCTGGATGCCGTAGGGCACGCCCTTGAGCTGGCGCAACGCCCGCGAAAAATCCTCGTCACTGATGCCGATCTCGATCATGCTCAGGTTCCATTCCGATAAAGGTTCACCCGGATCAGCCCGTGTTGATCCACGGCATCGTCGACGGTCCAGAGGGTGCCGTCGATCCGCATGTCTTGCCGGGGACGGGGGAGTGGGACAGCCCCTTCCCCGGTGGACGGCACATGCAGCGCGCGGCGTAGCTGGTGCACGCCCCACGTTTCCACGTTGCTTTCATAGCGCCCTTCTGCGGGGGCCACGGCGTCATCCCAGATGCCGACGGTGTCGAGGCCGTCCACGTTCATGGGGACGCCGAACTCGGCGGGGTTCAGGAAGGCATGCCGCACGTCGAAGGCGAGGGCTTCTTCAAAGAAATTCCGGCTCATGGAGTCCCCCTGACAAGCGACTTTACGTCCGCCTTGATTTCACGCAGGTCCAGCGACACGGCGTCCATCGTCGCTTCGGTTTTGGCCAGACGGCGCTCGTGGTCGTCCGTGCGGTCGCGCAGGGTCGTGAACATGCCCTCGTGCCGGGCCTGCGTGTTTTCGAGGCTCGACAGGCGCTCATCCATCCGTCCGATGTAGATCGCGCTGGTGACGGCGGAGGAGCCGATGCCGACAAGGATGGCGACAAGCAGCGGTATGACAACCGACTGGATATACTTCATGATCAGATACTCTCTGCCTGTTCGATCCACAGTTGCAGCTCCCCGGCCTCCTGAGCCGGGAGGTGAACCCATTCCCCGGGTACGGTCTTCCATTGTCCGGCCTCCCTGTATGCCCATCCGTCAGTCACGAGGGCTCCCGGCGTCGCCGGAGCCGGGGGCAGGGCGCTTGTCCGTCCCGCCACGGCGTTGCAGCCACTGGTCAGCAGGGCCAGAGCGTACAGCGCGAGTGCGAGCTTGGCGGCGGTAGTCCCGAAAACCTTCAAGGAACAGTTGAAGGATGCGGACAAGCGCGGCCCAGACATCACTTGCCGCCATTGGCCGTGTCATCGGCGTTCTTGGCCTTGCCCTTGTTGCAGCCGATCCAGTTGAGCAGGCCGTACACGAGGCGGTAGAGCACGCCGGACCGTTCCGTGGGAGCGGGCAGGAACACGCAGATAAACGCGCATACGCCGGACAGGGCGGCCAGCCCCTGCGCGAAGACGCCGGATTGGGTATCCAGCAATGCCGAAAAATCCATAATGGCCTCCTACACGGCGCGGGTCATCCAGCCCGCGAGGAATTTGCGCTGCGAGAAGCTGCTCGCGGCGATGTCGAGGTATTTCTTGCCCTGTGCGGCGTTCAGCGCGTGGACCACGTCCCTTTCGGCGCGGTATTCAAGCACCAGCGCGAGGGCCTTGACGGTCTTCGGCCCCACGGCCCCGTCTTCGTCGAGGTCGTCAAAGAGCCGCTGTTCCTTGCCGTTGCGCCGGACATAGTTCATGGCGTTGCACACGCGCTGGAGGAGCTTGCCGGAGCCGCCCCGGCCCAGATTGACGGCCTGTTCGAACAGTTCGTTGGCCACCAGTTGCGGCCAGCGGGCAAGGCCCATCTTGTCCCACCACTGGACCCGGTAGAACGCCGTGACGAGGTCCTCCAGATTGGGAAGGGTGGTCAGGTGGCGCGAGAAGGCGAGGCTGCCCTGCTGGAAAGAGGGGTGCGCCTTGGCCGCGTCGATGAAATGCCAGCCCGGCCAGTCCGGGAAGAACGCCCGGGCGATGCCCGCATACGTTTCCCCGCCCTTGTCGCCGGGGACGTTGCACCAGTCGCCCTCGAACGTGCGGACAGGGTTGTAGGCGATGTTGAAGTCGGCGCTCATTGAGTGCCCTCCCCGGCGCTTTCGGGAGTCGCCTCTGGAGTGTCGGCGTCCCCGCAGGGGGCCGCGTTTTCGTCGGGAACTATCCCTTTTCTCTGCCCTCTCTTTTGGGCCTGCGCGGGCACGGGGGCCGTGACATGCAGCGGCGTGGCGTAGCCCTCGCGGATGAGCGCGTCGGCCTTGTCCGCGTCCAGCGTGACCGCTTCACCGGGAAGGAAGAGATGCTCGCCGTTATCAAGGGTGACGTGCAGGCGCACGTCCTTGGCCGTCTCGCCCATCACGCCACCGCCTTGATGAGCACGGTCGCGCCGGGCTGTTTGGGCCACGGCAGGGGGCGGGACTCGGCGATGGTGAAGATGCCGGAGGGGTCGTCCTGCTTGAACTGCTTGGAGAAGATTTCCACGGGGCCGGTGCAGTCCACGTCCATCGGCTGGCCGAACTCCATGACGTTCTCGGCGTCGGATGCGGCCAACAGGGCATATTCGGGCGCGAGGTAGTATTGGACCTTGCCTTCGATGTCCTTGTAGGTGCCGGTCACCAGCCAGATGCGCAGGCCGTTCCAGATGCCCTTGAACTTGCTCTGGATGCTCGGGGAGAGCTGGCCGATGTTGATGTTGTTGCGGTCAAGGTCGTCGCGGACGTCGGGGTGCTTCCTGAAGGCGGCCCATGCCTTGCGACCAAGGTAGAGGTCGGTCGCGCCGAGGTTGGCCTCCTCCTGAATCATTTCGTCGTAGGTCTGGAGGGAGTCCTGCAGGTCGGAGTTCTCGCCGGTCCATTGGGCCGCGCCTTCGAGTACGACGGTGTGGGCCTGCGGACGCCGGAAGTCGACGGTGAACGTCTTGACCACCTTGCCTTCCACGGCGTCGAAGAGGTCGATCTTGCCGTGGACGATGGCCTGCGCGCACATGATCTCGACCATAGTGTCAATGTCGGCGCGGTGATCGTCCATATCCTCGGCAATGGCGCGTTCCACGGGGTTCACGTTGAGGTCGTAGGGCGCCTGGCCTCCGGCGTGCTTGAGCAGGTCGGCGGCCTTGAACAGGCGTTTCGGACGGAAGCGCGGGGCCTTGACCGCGAACGCGGCACCCTCGCGCCCGCTGCGCATGGTGCCCCCGGCGGCGTTGGTGATGGAGGGGAGCATGGAGACGCCGCGGGAAACGACGTGCAGCTCGAACAGTTCGGTGGCCTTGGGGGACTGACGGCGGAACATGTTGCCGAAAATATCGTATTTGACCGGACGCTTGTTGATGACGCCGGTGAGGACGCGGGAATCGAAGTAGTCGATGTCGGCCATTGGTTTCTCCTTATGCATCTCCGGCGAAGACGCCGACCTTGCGAAGTTCGGTGAGGGCCGCCTGCTGATCGGCGGCGGAAACGCCGTCGTCCCAGATAAGCTCGGAGGCGATGACGGCGGCGTGGACATAGACGAGCGCGTAGGCGTCGCCCTCGGCGGGGATGGCGACGTCTTCGGCCAGCACGCCGAGCAGGGCGGCGGTTTCGCCGTCCCCGGGCTTGGCATAGGCCCCCACGGTCGTGGCGGAGGTGGCCGTGACGGTCTTTGCGGCGATGACGGTTCCGGCGAGCAGGGTCTGGGCGGTTCCGGCGCTCGAAAGCACGATGCGCTGCGTGACCACGGGATGGTCCTTCAGGAAGACCCGGCGCTTGTACGATGCGATTTCCTGCATGGTCGGCTCCTTACAGGGACGCGATGCGGTCGATGGTTGAGGCCATGCCGTCGCTCTTGAGCCCGGCGTTGGTGTTGAGGGGGCCGGGCGTCTGGGCGGTCAGGTGGGCGAGGATGGCCTGTTGCGCCGGGGTTCCGGCAACCTGACCGGAAGCGGGTGCGGGGGACGGGAGCAACGCCCCGAGCGCCTGAAGCTGCCCGGAAGTGATGCCTGCGGCGGCCAGCGTTTCCACGCGCTGGGCGGCTTCGGCCCCGGCAACCGCCGCGAACAGGGCCATGCGGTTGTCGAGGGCGGCCTGCACAGCCTGCTGCTGTTGCGTTTCCATTGCGGCGTTCGCTTCGGCGGCCCCCTGTTTCTTGACGTCCGCTTCGATCTGCGCCAGCAGTTCGGGATGGCTGGACGCGAGTTCTATGCGATCCATAGGTTTCTCCTTGGTGGTGTTGATGAGCGCGATGAGCGCGTCCATGCCGGGCACGATGCCCGTGACGAGGCCCAGCTCGTGGGCGCGGGATGCCAGAAAGACCTGCCCGTCGCCCCATGTCTCCGGGGCGGCCGCATCGACCGGCATGTGCGCGGCGACGTCGGCCCGGAACATCGCGTGCAGTTCGTTGATGGGTTGCTGCAGGTAGGCTTTGACCTCATCGGTCAGCGGCTCGGCGTCGTTGCCCGCGGCCTTCCATGCGCCGCCGGTAAGGTGGGTGACGCGGACGCCGCATTTCTCGAGGAAGCCGGACCAGTCCATATGCCGACAGATGACGCCGATGCTGCCGATGGTGGCCGTGGCCGGGGCATAGACGCGCCCGGTGGCCGCCGCGAGGTAGTAGGCGGCGGAGGCGCACAGGCCGTCGGCGTAAGCGTACACGGGTTTCGCGGTTTGCGCGGCCAGCCACGCCGCCAGCTCCGGGACGCCGGAGGCCACGCCGCCCGGCGAGTTGAAGCGGAGCAGCAGCGCGGAGGCGGATCTGTCCTGCATGGCCAGCGAGACGGCGGCCTTGATGGTGTCGTGGCCGACGGCGTCCCATTCGGGATCGCCGTAACGGTGGATGGTGCCGGAAATGTCGATGACGGCCACGCCTTCCCGCACGGCGTAGAGGAGGGGGCCGCCGCCATGAGAGGCGATGGCGGCGGCCCGGGGCGCGGGTGCGGTGTCCTTGCCGTTGGAGGAGGCAAGCATGGCGTCGAGGGACGACAGGGCGTCGGGCGTGATGGCCCAGAGGCGTTCAGCCATCAGCTCGGCAAAAAGGGGATGAAGTTCAGGCATGTCACTGCACCTTTTCCGTGGTGGGGTCCGCGAACAGCGAGCTTTCGCGCCTGCGCTGCTTCACGACGCTGTCCAGATCGCGCCCGCGTTCGGCGAGGGCTTCCCGGCGGGTCTTGAGGCCGTAGTCGATTTCCTTGCACACGGCGTTGACTTCTTTGACGGGGTCGACATAGCCGCGGGCGGGGCCGATCCACAGCGCGGAGGAATAAAGGCGCGGGGCGTCGTAAAAGTCCGGGGCCTTGGCCGGGAATTGCAGCTTGCCGCGCAGCCACGCTTCCTCGATGACCATCTGGAAAATGGGCTGGCAGTAGTGCGACACGAGCCACTGGCGGTAGAGCGTGAAGACCTTCCACGCCTCGAGCATGGCGGCGCGGGCGGAAGAGTAGTTGGTCTGGGAGAAGTCCTTGGCGATGACCTCGTAGGGCATGTCCACGGAGGCGGCCATGCTGCGCAGGACGAAGCGGCAGAACTGCTCGAAGTTCGGGGACGGGCTCGAGGTCTCGAGCATGTGCGGCCTTTCGTTGGGGTTGCCGTACATGATGGTGCCGGACTCGACGCTCTGGTAGTAGCGGGGCGGCTCGGAGGCGCTTTTCCTGCGGGCGTGGACGTAGTCGGGGAGGATGTTGTTGCCTTCGTCCAGCTCGATGAACATGGTGAGGCTCGAGGTGATGACCTGCGAGAGCAGCTCGTTGTCGAGGGAGTCGGAGAGGTGCCGGAACAGGTTCATGCCCGGGGAGAGCACCGGCACGCCGCGTTCCTGTTCCTCCTCAAGGTGGCGGAACAGATGGAACACGCCGGGCCGGTGCCCAAGCCTCGCGGGGATGCGGGTGAAGTCCCGCGAGGTCAGGCTGGAAGGGGAGACGAAGCTCCCCAGAGAAGCCGGGGACGGGGTGGCGAGCCAGTAGGCCGAGGGGGAGCCTGCCGCATCGTACTCAATCCCGTCCCGGATGGAGGGGGAAAAGCGTTTGTCAGAGGGCGTCATGAGCCGCGTCGGGTGGACGGCCTGGATGGCGAGGGAGAGCGGGCGCAACGGGTCGCAGGCCATGACCGGGACATGCAGCAGCTCGCCCTGCCGGAGCATGGACCGGAGGCCGAGGTATTGCAGATCGCCGAAGTGCATCATGCCGCGCACATCAGCCGTCGGCACCCAGTCTTCCCAGACGCGTTCGATGGCGTCTTGCAGCTCCAAGGCTTCCTGTTCGGAGATGCCGAGGCGTTCCCAGTCGAGATCGGATTGCGGCTGCAACCCTTGCCCCACGGCGTTGGTCGTGATGGCGTTGACGGCGCTGGAGGCCGCCCAGTCGTTCGCCGTGAGGTCGGCGGAACGGCTCTGGATGAGCGCACGCTCCTGCGCGGCGTTCTCCGTGGTGGCGACGCCGGGCACGCGGTAGCCGGACATGCCGCCCCGGAACGACCCGGCGTTCCGCGAAGGGCGGGGCATCGGGCTGGCGGTGCCCAAGGGGGAAGCCATCTGCGCCTCGGCCTGTCCCGTGGGCGCGGAGCGGGCAAACTTGCGGGGGGTGCGTATCGTCCTCATCGGATGACCACCCCCTGCACACGGACCGGGCCACGCGAGGCCCCGCCCAGCGTATCGACGATGTCCGAGAAAAACGCGATCTCGCGGTTGATCTCGCCAAGGTCATAGCGGGTGAGGCTTCGCGTGCCGACGGTATAGCTCTTGCCGACCGCGGCGTAACGCTTGGCGGTCTTCCAGACTTGCAGCTCGGACTGCGCTTCGGAGAGGGTGTACCCCCGGTAGGTGCGGGCATTCATAGCCTCGCAATCTAGCCGTTTCCAATTGCGGTGTCGTGCCGAATATGGGGAATATGGGGAATGTGGGGAATAAAACGCGAAAAAAGATTGACTCAAGCGGTAACGTGTACCCAATATAGGACACAAAGAGGGCGCCATAAAACGGATTCACGCGATTTACTGCCCAAATCGTTCATGGGGCAAGGGCTCTATGCGTTCAGAACAAATCTGTCGAGCGTTCGGGGCACCCCGGTCTCGGTAAGAAGGAGGAGACATGGTTCTTGAAGGATTAACCCCCGGTGATGAGCTTGATAACGACCAATTGTGTGCGAAGTTCATGTGCTCGCCGCAAGGGGGAATGCGATACTCAAAGAGGACGGAATCCCTTGTATTGGTCTCCAACCATGTAAAATCCCTCTATGACGATAGATGGATTGGAAACGTATTGCATTATACAGGCATGGGAACCATAGGGGACCAAAGCCTAGAGTTTATGCAAAACAAAACACTGTATCTGTCCAACGAAAACGGTGTTGCCGTTTACCTTTTCGAAGTATTCCAAGAAAAGCGCTACACCTACACAGGAAGAGTGCACCTCAGCGCGCAACCTTACCAAGAAATTCAAGAAGATGTTGAGGGAAGAGAACGTAAGGTCTGGATTTTTCCTCTCAAGCTCCTGAATGCAGCACCACCGGTCAAGGCGGCTATTTTAGAGCAGCTTGCCCAGCATAAAGCGAAGCAGGCGAAAAAGTTGTCTGTTGCGGAACTGCGCAAACGTGTGCAGTCGGCCCCCAAGATACCGGGTTCTCAAAGAACAAAGACGGTTGTCTTTCAGCGGAACCCGTATGTTTGTGAGCTCGCCCAACGTAGAGCCAACGGCGTGTGCCAACTGTGTCAGCAGCCGGCGCCGTTTTCACGGAAAGACCATTCACCGTATTTGGAAGTACACCACGTGATATGGCTCTCCGCAGGGGGAGAGGATAGTTTGTCCAATACCGTTGCCCTCTGTCCGAATTGCCATCGAAAGATGCATGTCCTTGCCCGGAAAGAGGACGTTGAACAGCTTCAACAACGAGCTCAAGAGCCTTACACAGAGTAATCGCTACGGCACACTGACACACCCTCAGCGTGCCGTTTTTTCTAGGCATAGAAACGCATCAGGCGAGGGCCGCTTGCTGCTTTCCCCAATATTGGGCCATCACCGCCAGCCCGCGGAGGCGGTTTTCCTCAAGCTCGGCTTCCGTGGGCACCTTGAAAGCCGTATCGGACACGCAGGGGCGCTGCGTCGGGAGCGTCGGTTTCGGGGCGCTGGTTTGGGGTCTATCGTTTTTTGGGGGCTTGGCGGCGTTGGCGAACCACTTTCGGAGAAAGAGCAGGACATTTCGGATGGCCTGCCCGCGCAGCACGCACCAGTTCCGGGCTCTGGCGAGCTGCTTGCCATAGTCCACTTCCGGGAAATCCCGCTGGAGGATGCGGGCCACCTCGTCGGAGACGACCAGCGGGGCGGGGCTGCTCTCCGGGGCCTTCGCGGGCGCGCCTTCCACAGGCGCAGCGCCCGCTGATATCTTGTCTTTTTCTTTTATCTTATATCGCGAGGATACCGATACCGTATCAACACCGTAGGCGTTGGGCTTTGGCGGGCGCGGGCCGGAGGCTTCCATGATGTGCGGGTAGCGGGTGACGATGGCCTTGCGGATGGTGTCCGACTCCACCTTGGCGAGCTGGCCGCGCATGGCCACCACCATCTTCGGCGAGGACGTGCACTGGTGCTTGATGTAGCTGGCGAGCCACACCTCGCCGCCGTCGATGACGGCCTTGCCGTCCCGCCGGAAGCGCTCCAGCGCGGCGTCCACGTCCGGGCCGGAGCAGGCGGTCTGGAAGGCGATCATGCGCCGGGACGCCTGAAACACGCCCACGAGGTTGGTGTGGGCGCTGGAAAACAGGTGGATGTAGACGAGCTTTTCGGTCGCGTTCAGGGACTCCACATACGGGTCCGTCCAGTACCGTTGGTCAATCGAGCGGAGGGCCATCACTCCACCCCCTTGGGGCAGAGGGTGGAGCGGACGTTGTCCAGATTGGCGGCAAGTTCGTCGAGGGCGACGATCATCCCTTCGCAGCCGACGAAATCCTTGCGCGCGTCATTCAACAGGCGCAGATGCTCGGAAACCATTATGGCGAGAAAATAGGCGTCGTCGAGATCAAGGCACATCTGCCGAAGCGTTTCTTGAGACTTGAGGACAGGGGGAGTGAAGGGGAGTTCCTTGCGCATTACGCCACCTCCTTTGACCACTCGCAACGGCGGGAAAGAAGCGTGGCGAGGCAAGCTCGTCCACGCCCGCCGTGCTCGTTCAAAGCGCCGCACGCGGCGCGACTGCCGTCGGCTTCAATGGTCAGGGAGGTGCCGCACAAGGTCCAGCGCACGCGGCGCTGATAGGCGAGGGGAAGGGACTGGAGGGAGGCAGCCGCGGCATACTCCCCAAAACGGAGGAGCTTGGAAATAAGCAGCTGCAACGGTAGACGACCGGCGCACAGGCCGGGGCGGGAAAGGCTCACGATAGCCGACATGATGAAACTCGCAGTTTTTTTGTATTTCGGAGTCAGCAGAACGCAAAAAACTCCGGGTGCTACAAACTGCCTGCGAAGCAGCGGACGTATTCCCCCTTGCGAGGTATTGTATTAGTCCACACCCGGAGCTTGAATTCTCCGATAGACCCTTTTCATCCACCGCTATCGTGAAACTCGGCTGGATGTTGGGCATAATAAAACCACGTTATGAACGGAACGCGGCCACCGTCGCAGGTATGGTGTTTGTAGCACCTTTAAAAAGTTTGCCAGAGGGGGCGGGGAATGTCAAGGTTTCCGTTGCTCTTTGGCAAACAACCATCTTTAATAATTCGATAGCTATATAAAAATATGTAAGTTACATCGGTGGGGGAGTGTTGTATTGATTTCGAATCATAATAACGGCGAAATTTTCGCATACACGTATCAGTTTATAAAAAAGATGTATATTGTACGATATCATAGATAAATAGCTACAGGGAAGGAGCTTTTCAAAAATATTCGAACAGATCACAGAAAAATTAATATCTGCAAATATAAAAATATAATTATTTATATAAGTTATAAAGAAGTTTAAAAAGGATGTATAACATAATGAAAAGACTATTATACTAATTTGAACAGTGAATATTTTTTTATAAATATCAGATATTTTATAAAACATATTTTGTTGATCAGATTTCTTGGCATATGCGGATTTTGCATAGTTTGAAAAAATGATCATTGCAAAAGAAGAAGATGTAAAACCAAAGAATATTGATATAAAAACGATAGTATTACTCAAAAAAGAGGAGTCAATACTGAAATTAGGAAATATAAAAGGTATAATAGGAAATAAAAATATCCCATTAGCAATATTTATTTTCATTTTGTTTCAATTGTTCGTATGAATTGTAAAAAAACGATATCATCTTCATAAAATCCACGATCGTTTTTTATTAAAAGAAGATGCACTTTTTCTAAAAATTGGTCAACTTTAAATATCTTTTCAAAATTATTATCA
>NZ_DBMAFI010000025.1:0-51226 GCF_057864385.1 Bilophila sp.
GCGGCTTTCATCTCCACAGCACGGTGAAAATAGGGCCTTTTTCTCCAGTTTTCCCCTTGGCGAAACCTATGGCTAAGGCATTTTGCTGGTTATTCCTTTGAAACTTCAAGGAAAAAAGCATCAACCATTTCCTATGACACAGCTTTTTTCAAATCATACATAATTTCAATAAATTAAAAACACTCAAAGGCCAATCCCTTCCCAATGATACGCCAGACAAAGATAAGCCTCCAAACCTCCCCCAACCGGACAAGAGGGATTCGATAAAGCCAAAAGTCTTGGGAGGGGAAAGGGGGAGGTTTGGAGGGGGGAAGGGGAAGCCCTTCTCCAGAAGGGTTCCCCTTCCCCCCTCCCATTTCCCCCCCCCAGCACCCTTAACGCGCTTCCCTCCACCACCACTGGGCGCGCTGAACCAGCACGTTGACATCACCGCCCGCGGCGACGTTGAGGAACGAACGATACTGGCGGATGGACTCCTGACTCATGGGGTTGGCTTCAAAAAGCCACTCGAACAAGGGGGCGTCCTCGGTAAGGAGCTTGCGCGAGGCCTCCAGACGCCGCCTGAAGGAAGGCGTTATGAAAGGCAACAACTCCTCGTGCTCGGCAAGCGTCGCAAAATACGCCAGACTGGAAATGAAATTCAGCCCCTGAATCGACGCGGCGGCACTGTCATGGGCCTCGGCGGTCGAACGGAAGGCCGAGCACCCCATGTCTTTAAAAAGCCCCTCCACAAGGCCGATATGCGCCTCCGTCGCCGCAGCGCCCGGCGTAATGCAGACGCGGAGGTCGGACGGCTGCGGCTTTGGGCCGAAAAGCGGATGCGTACCCACTACCGGCCCGGCGTAGGCCCGCTCCATCTGGCCCAAAGGCTGCATCTTGACGGAAGTGATGTCCGCAAGGATCTGCCGACCGTCCAGATGCGGCACGAGATGCGGCAATACTTCAGCCATAACCCCGGCGGGGATGCACAGGAAAACGGCGTCCGCACCGGGCAGGGCCTCGGCGAAAACCTCATCGGTCAGCGGCAGATCCACCCCCGCCACCTTATGCCCCGCCGCGCTCCAGCGCGCGGACAGCAAAGCCCCCATCCGGCCCCGGCAGCCGACGATGACCAGACGCCGGGGCGTAAAACCACTTTCAGCCGTGTTGCCGCTCATGCCCGCACCTGTCCCCAGCATTCCCAAAAATTCGGGAACGATTTGCTCACGCAAGACGGATCGTCCAGCGTCAGACGCCCTCCCCGCAGTTCCAGCAGGGCCAAACTCATGGCGATACGGTGATCGCCGTGTGCCGAAAACGCAATGCCGTCAAGCGAATGCAGGCGCGACGCCAAAGCGGGATCGCCGTGTATGGTCAGGCCGTCGTCGTGCTCCTCGCACCGGATGCCCACCTTGGACAATTCCTGAGCCGGAACCGCGATACGGTCGCACTCCTTGATGCGCAGGTGCGCCGCGTTCCAGAGGCGGGTCGGGCCTGAAGCGTGCGCCGCCACCACAGCCACCGTGGGAACCAGATCCGGGCAGCGGCTCATATCCGCCACCACGCCGCGCAGATCCGAAGGGTGGACGGTCACCGCATCCGGCTCAATGTCGATCCGCGCGCCCATATCGCGGAGGATGTCCAGCATCACGCGATCGCCCTGCAACGAATCCGCCCGCAGCCCTTCAATGCGTACGGGGCGGGGCCCGATGGCTCCGGCGGCAAGCAGGTAGGACGCGCCCGACCAGTCGCCTTCCACGGCATAGCGCCCGGCGCGGTACATGGCCGGAACCATGCGGAAACGGACATTCCCCGGCTCGGCCTGCTCCAGCGTATGCCAGTCGACGGTGCTCCACGCGCCGCCTTCCTTCCGTTCCACGGTAAACGGCACGCCGAAATTTTCCAGCGCCTGAAGAGTCAGGCCGACATAGGGCCAAGAAACGACCTTGCTGCCGCCGATATTGACGGTCAGGGGAGCACGCGCCAGCGGAGCCGCCAGCAGCACACCCGAAAGGTACTGGCTCGACTCGTCCATGCCGATACCTACTTCGCCGCCGTCCAGCCCGCGCGTTTTCAGGACGAAAGGCGGGAACCCCGGCTTCCCCTCGAAGGTGAAGGATACGCCGAACGTCTCCAGAGCGGCGGTCAGTTCCCCAATGGGCCGTTCGTGCATGCGGGGCGCGCCGTGGATGCGGAAACGCCCCATCCCGGCGGCGAGCACGGCGGTCAGCAGCCGGCAGGTCGTGCCGGATTCGTGCACGTCGCAGGACAGCGGATCCACCGAGCCGCCGTGCGGCTGCCCGCCCACGCCGGAAATCGCATATTCGCCCTCCCCTGTGCGGACGATGCCCGCCCCGGCCCCCTTGAGGATCGCCATCGTGCGTTCCAAATCCTTGCTTTCGAGCACGCGGCTCACCACGGAATCCCCCTGAGCGAGGGCCGCGCCCATAACCATGCGATGCGATACCGACTTTGACGCCGGGGCCTGTACTGTGATCATCACTCCAACCCGCTTGCTGCTGATGAAAAAACAAAAAGGGCCGCGAACACTCCGTTCGCGGCCCCCCATCAACGCTTGTCCTGATTCTACACCGTCAGACGCACGCCTCAACGCCGCTTCTGCCCCTAAAGTAATAGTAATAGCAAAGACCCCAGTTCATGGGGGCTCCACTCAGGGAAAGGGCGGCATTCAACGAAAACATCTGTCGGTTCCTTTGTGTAAAAAACGTGGGATTCACCCTAAGACCAACGCGGCGGGAATGTCAAGTTCCGGTTCCGCGACAGTGGGAAGCCCCCAGAGATTTCTTTTTCCTATATCTTCCACTCTGACCAGTGCCCGGCATCGGCGATGCGCCGCATGGCCTTCCGGGTGTTCTCATGGGAGCCGAACGCCGTAAGTCGGAAATAGCCTTCACCGCTTGGGCCGAACCCCACGCCGGGAGTCCCCACTATGCCGAAACGGTTCAAAAGCGCCTCAAAAAAACGCCACGAATCCATGCCGCCCGGCGTCTTCAGCCAGATGTACGGAGCGTTCACGCCGCCATAAACATCCAGCCCCGCCGCCTCCAGCCCGCTGCGGATGGCCGAGGCGTTTTCCATGTAATAGCCCACATTGTCGCGCACATCCCGCCGCCCTTCGGGTGAATAGACGGCTTCGGCGGCGCGCTGCACGATGTAGGGGCAACCGTTGTACTTGGTCGTCTGGCGGCGGTTCCACAGCGGCTTGAGGGGCAGCATCCGGCCATCGGCGGCGCGCGCCTTTACGGTTTCGGGAACCACCACATACCCGCAGCGCAGCCCGGTAAACCCTGCGGGCTTGGAGAAACTGCGGAACTCCACGGCCACCTCTTTGGCTCCCTCTAACTCATAAATGCTGTGGGGGATGCCGTCTTCCCGAATATATGCCTCATACGCCGCATCGAACAGGATAACGCACTGATTGCCGCGTGCGTAGTCAACCCAGCGTTGCAGCTCGGAACGGCTCAAGGCCGTGCCTGTGGGGTTGTTCGGCAGGCACAGGTAGATGACGTCGGGCCGCTTCGGAGGCAGGGCCGGAACAAAACCGTTTTCAGCCGAGCAGGGCAGATAGACGATGCCCGACCAAGCCCCCTTTCCATCAAATGTCCCCGCGCGGCCTCCCATCACATTGGAATCCACATACACCGGGTATACGGGGTCGGTCACGGCGATGACATTCCCGCGCCCGAACAATTCCTGAAAATTGCCGAGATCACACTTCGCCCCGTCGCTGACGAAAATGTCATCGGGATCGATCTCCACGCCGCGGGACGCAAAATCCCCTTGCGCGATGGCCTCGCGCAGAAAACGGTAACCTTGTTCCGGCCCGTAGCCGCGGAACCCCTCCACGGTCGCCTGCTCATCCACGGCCTTATGCAGCGCCTTGATGACGGACGGCGGCAGAGGACGGGTCACGTCACCGATCCCAAGGCGGATAAGCTCCACTTCCGGGTGGTTTTCCTTAAACGCATTCACCTTGTGCGCGATGTCGGCAAAAAGATAGCTGCCCGGCAGCTTGAGATACTCATCGTTGATCTGTGCCATTTGGTATTCTCCTGAATAAGCTAAAGGCTGTGCCATAGGAAATGGTTGATGCTTTTTTCCTTGAAGTCCCGAAGGGATAAGCGGCAAGGCTCTGGCATAGTACATGGTTGCTTCGTTTTAGCAATATACTGAAAATACATACTTTTTATCAAGTTTTCCCGCTGGTGGGCTCTGTGGTTGGGGGATTTTATTGGTTATTTCTTTGGAATGTTAAGGAAATAAAGCATCAACCGTTTTCTATGACACAGCCACCGACAAAAGGCCTTAGCCACGGGGTCCGCCAAGGGGAAAACCGGATGAAAAGGCTTTCACCGCGCTGCGGAGATGAAACAACCGCATGCTGTGACAGAGCCAAACGAAAAAACTTCCGTAAAGAACATCCCCGCCAAAGCCCCCGCCTCCCCAAAAACACGAAAGCCTTTGGAGAAGGGCGGGGGGAGGTTTGGAGGGGGAGAAGCCTTTCTTCAGAAAGGTTCTTCCCCCTCCAATGGCTCTAGCCCAGCCATTCCCCTGTAAACACCGTCACCGCGCCGCCGGTCATGAAGACATGGTTGGTGGCCTCATCCCATTCGATGTCGAGCTCACCGCCAAGGAGCTCCATGCGCACCTTGCGCTCGGTATTGCCGGTCAGTACGGCGGCGACCACGGACGCGCACGCCCCCGTGCCGCAGGCAAGGGTTTCGCCCGCGCCGCGCTCCCAAACCCGCATCTTCAAGTGATGCCTATCGACGACCTCCACGAACTCGGTGTTCGTGCGCCGGGGAAACAAGGGGTGATGCTCAAACTGCGGCCCGATGCCGGGCAAATCCAACTTGTCGATGCCATGCATGAAAACGACGGCGTGGGGATTGCCCATCGAAACCGCCGTGACGTTCCAGACGCGGCCCTGTACCCGCAGAGGCCGGTTAATGAAATCCTCGCCGGGCCCGCCTACCGGAATATCCTTGGGGGCGAGGCGGGGTTCCCCCATATCCACCGTCACCGCTTCCACTTTTCCGCCGGAGACATGAAGCCGGAGCGTCAAAACGCCCGCCAGCGTCTCGATGCGGACCCGTTCCTTATCCGTATGCCCGTTGTCGTAGACGTACTTGCCTACGCAGCGGATGCCGTTGCCGCACATCTCGGCCTCCGAGCCGTCCGCATTGAACATCCGCATCCGAAAATCCGCCTCGCCGGGATCGGAGGGAGGGCAAATGAGAATGAGCCCGTCGCTGCCTACGCCAAAGTGCCGATCGCTGATGCGGCGGGCCAGCGCTTCCGGGCTTGGAATGGGCGCCTTGAGCGCATCCATATACACGTAATCGTTTCCGGCAGCCTGCATCTTGGTAAACCGCATTGTCTTTTCCCCTATCGTTGAAAACCGCCCCCAGCGCCGTTCCACAGAAAAAACGGGCGGGGCCTCCAACAGGCGCATAACGGGCGCCCTCCTCACCTCAACGGAACAACCATATGGAACAGTTTGAAATCGGAGCGCATCCCCCTTCGGCGGATGAACCTTTCCGGAAACCGAAGTCCGATATGTGACTTGCTTTTTTCGTCCAGTACGGGTATTCAAACCCTGTCCTGAAAATGTTTCAGGGTGGGAGTAGAGAGGCAGTCTTTTTCTTCGGAAAGAGGCTGCCTCTCTCGTTTCCGGCGGCTGGGCCGGAAAAAGGGAAGCCCTTCCCGGAAAGGCTTCCCTCTCTCCCGTTCCCTCCGGCAAAGCGACATACTGCACACGGAGCCGCCACCGGAGAACAGGGCGCCATACCCAAACAGGCCCCAGCGGGATATTTTCAGCAAGCGGCGGGACAGCCCCTCCGCCAGCCCCGGAAAGCGGAGAAGCGCCCTTCCCTGAAGCCTAGTGGAGCCACAGCAGTTCGGCGTAGCTCGGCAGCGGCCAGTCATGGCTGGAGCACAGGCATTCCAGCGCATCGGCATGGCTGCGGCACGCATTCATGGCCGGAAGCACGGTGTCACGGGCGTAGGCGGCGCGTGCCAGCGCCGTGCCGCCGAAATCGGCGTTGACGGCGGCTTCAAGGGTGTCCAGAGCGGACATCAGGCCGCACACCTGCTCGCGTACCCGTACAAAATACGCCTTTTCCTCCGCCGCATCGTCCACAAGGGCCGCTGCGGACGAAGCCGCTTTCGCCAAACGGGTCTGATACGCCAAGGCGACGGGCAGGATGCGGGTGCGTCCAAGCTTCAATGCGGTATGCCCTTCGATTGATACGCTGTGCGTGTAGCTCTCCAGCAAAATTTCCTGCCGGGACAACATTTCCCTTGGGCTCAGGACGCCGTGGCGTTCAAAAACAGCCATCACATCCTTGTCGCTGTAGTGGGCAAGGGCCGCCACGGTGTCCTTGAGGTTCGGCAGCCCGCGCTTTTCAGCCTCGGCAAGCCACTCGTCGCTGTACCCGTTGCCGTCGAATACGATGGGCATGTGCTCGGCGAACAGCTTGGCGAGCAGGCCCTGAATGGCGGCGTTGAGCGGCGTCCCTTGGGCAAGCTCGGCTTCCAGCATGGAGGCGATGTCGTCCAGCGCGCAGGCCATAGCCGCATTCAGGGCAATATTTGCCGTGGCGATGTTTTGGGAGGAGCCGAGGGCGCGGAATTCAAACTTGTTGCCGGTGAACGCGAACGGGCTGGTCCGGTTGCGGTCGGACAGATCGCGCGGGATGTTCGGCAACACGGAAACGCCTATCTGGAGCGGTTCCGAGCAGCCTCCGGCGGCCTCTTTCCCGTAGGCGATGGCACGGATGATCGCGGAGAGGCTGTCCCCAAGATACACGGACAACACGGCGGGCGGCGCTTCGTTGGCGCCCAGGCGGTGATCGTTGCTGGCCCCGATGATGCCGAGGCGCAGGTTGATGCCGTGCTTGTGCACGGCGCGCAGGACGGCGGCGAGGAAGATGAGGAACTGGGCGTTCTTCATCGGGGTTTCGCCGGGATTCAGCAGGTTGTGGCCGTCGGAATCGCACAGCGACCAGTTGTTGTGCTTGCCCGATCCGTTGACGCCCGCGAACGGCTTTTCGTGCAGCAGGCAAACGTAGCCATGCCTCCGGGCCGTGCGGCGCATCACTTCCATCGTCAGCATGTTGTGGTCCGTGGCGATGTTCACATCCTCGTACACGGGAGCGATCTCAAACTGGCCGGGAGCCACTTCGTTGTGGCGGGTGTGCGCAGGGATGCCGAGCGCGAAAAGGCGCTGCTCCACATCCTGCATGTAGGCCAGAACCCGGCTGGGGATGCTGCCGAAGTAGTGATCCTCCATTTCCTGCCCCTTGGCGGGCTTTGCGCCGTAAAGGGTGCGCCCGCACATCATGAGGTCGGGCCGCTGGACATAGAGACGCCGATCGACAAGGAAATATTCCTGCTCGGAACCCACCATCGCCTGAACGCCGGTAGCCGTCGTATTGCCGAGCAGACGGAGGATGCGCAGGGCCTGTGCGGAAACGGCCTCCACAGAGCGCATCAGCGGGGTTTTGCGGTCAAGGGCCTCACCCGTGTAGGAATAGAACACCGTGGGGATGTACAGCGTCTTGCGCCCGTACTCGTCGCCAAGCAGGAATACCGGCGAGGTAGGATCCCACGCCGTGTAGCCGCGGGCCTCAAACGTCGAACGGATGCCGCCGGACGGGAAGGAAGAAGCGTCCGGCTCACCCTTGATGAGCATTTTCCCGGAAAACTCGCCGAACACCTGCCCGTCCGCCGTGGGAGACAGAAAGGCGTCGTGCTTTTCAGCGGTCAGCCCGGTCATTGGCTGGAACCAGTGGGTGTAATGCGTAGCGCCATGTTCGAGAGCCCAATCCTTCATGGCCCCGGCGATGATGTCGGCATCGGCAGGATCAAGCGGGGTGCGGTGGGTCATGGTCCGCATGAGGCGGTCATACACCTCGCGCGGGAGCCGTTGGCGCATGACGCGCGTGTTGAAGACATCGCAGCCATACCCGCTGGCAAGAGCCTTGCCCTGTTCCGAAGCCGGAAGGGGTGCGACAGGCTGGGCGGTGGAAATATGATCAAGGGCTGTTTCACGGACGGTGGAACTCATGAACTCACTCCTCGAATAAGGTTGATGCCCGGATAAAAGCAAAATCGGGGCCAACATCCTCAAAGTGCGGGCGGAATCCATGCCACTCAATCAATATACTGAAACTACAAGATTATTTTATACACATCCTGAAACAGGATTCCGTTTGCCCCTCCCCTAGAAAATGAGAAGCAAGGCGCTCATGAAAGATCCTACCTTTATGTAGAATTTATTTATTTCTTTGATTTCATAGATTTTTTATCCTAACCCCTTCCTCCTGTCCGCCAGAGTCCACTCCTTGAACGCCCAATCAAATGAAATTCCGTGGGGTTTTCACAAAAAAGACCTTTTTGTAGGAAATGCCCATCAATCTACATTTTTGTAGATTAATGCCATTGTGCCAGTGCAAAGCATGCCGCCCCTACGGAGAGGCAACGCGCGGGCACAACCCGCCCGGCATACCAACCATAAAAGGAGAGGATGGAACCTTTTCGCCTAAGCCCTGTAAAAAGGTTCCCTTTTACAGGGGTTAGGTGAAGAGGACGCGCCATTTGGAGGCGGCTCCCGCCAATATCCTTGCGGCACAAAAAAAGGAGGGAACCGAAGTTCCCTCCCGTGAAAGGCATGATGGGCAATGGCTATTTCGCGTAGCCGACGGCCCGGCGCTCACGGATGACCGTAACGCGGATCTGTCCGGGATAGGTGAGGTTTTCCTCAATTTTTCCGGTAATGCCCTTACAGAGCATGTACGTCTGATCGTCGTCCACGTTTTCGGAATTGACCATGACGCGGATTTCGCGCCCGGCTTGGATGGCGTACGCTTTGGATACGCCGTCGAATTCGGAAGCGATGTTTTCCAAGTCCTCAAGGCGCTTGACGTAGCTTTCCAAGAGTTCCTTGCGCGCGCCGGGACGGGCCCCGGAAAGGGAGTCTGCGGCCTGCACCAGCACGGCCAGCGCGGTTTCAGGACGCTGATCCTCATGGTGCGCGGCGATGGCGTGCAGGATTTCCTTGCTTTCATTGTATTTTTTAGCAAGATCCGCACCGATGAGCGCGTGCGGGCCTTCGACCTCGTGGTCGACGGCCTTGCCGATGTCGTGCAGCAGACCGGCGCGCTTGGCTTTCTTGATGTCCATGCCGAGCTCGGCGGCCATCATGCCGCACAGGGCGGAAACTTCCAGCGAATGCTGGAGCACGTTCTGCGTGAAGCTGGTACGGTAGCGGAGCTGGCCCAGAAAGCGGACGAGTTCGGGATGGATGCCGTGCACGCCCGCGTCAAACGTGGCCTGTTCGCCCACTTCGCGGATCTGCACTTCAAGCTCCTGCTCGCATTTGTGGACGACATCCTCAATGCGGGCCGGATGGATGCGCCCGTCCTGAATGAGGCGCTCAAGGGCCATCTTGGCGACTTGGCGGCGCAGGGGGCTGTATGCGGACAGGATGACCGTTTCGGGGGTGTCGTCGATGATGAGATCAACGCCGGTAGCCGCTTCCAAAGCGCGGATATTGCGCCCTTCACGGCCGATGATGCGGCCCTTCATGTCTTCGCTGGGCAGGGTCACGGCGGTGACGGTGTGTTCGCCCACATAATCGCCCGCATAGCGCTGAATGGAACAGGCGATGATTTCCTTCGCCTTGCGGTCTGCGGTTTCGCGGGCTTCGGCCTCAATGAGGCGCATCATCTTGGCGGCCTCGTGGCGGGTGCGGGACTCGATTTCCGCAAAAAGCCGCTGCCGGGCCTCCTCAGCGGTCAGGCCGGAGACTTCCTGCAGACGGTGTTCCTGCTCGTCGATGCGTTCGTTGAGCGTTTCCTCAAGCTCGGCAAGCTTCCGCTCCTTTTTGGCGAGATCCTTTTCGACGCTCAGGAGTTCGTGTTCTTTTTCGGTCGCTTTTTCAAGCTTTTCCTCAAGCCGCTCTCCCTGCTCCTGAAGCTTGCGGTCACGGGCCTTCAGCTCGCGCTCGCGTTCCTTGAACTCGTGCTCAAGTTCGCGCTTCTGGTTGAACAGCTCGTCCTGCCCCTGAAGGAGGATTTCCTTCTTCTGCGCCTGGGCTTCCTTGCGGGATTCTTCGACTATGCGGGTCGCCAACTCGGTAGCGTCGCCAATCCGCTTGGCATTGAGGTGCTTATTGAGATAAAAGCCTACGCCCCCGCTGACGCATATCGCCGCAAGGACGCTCAAGGCGGTAAAAAGTTCCATAAATCCCCTCCCTTTATAGTGTCGGGCCGAAGCCCGTTTATGCGATGTCACGAAGCTGCCGGCAAACAGCATCGTCCAGGACATGGGGAGGACATTCTGATGGGAAAAGAGGAAGACAACACGATCCGCACAATGGAAAAGACGGATCTGTATAAGCGGCGTCCCAGAACAGAACACCAGAAATGACCCCAGAGCGCCGTGTCAGAATACCGGTGCGGAACCTGGTCTCCCAGGGGGGTGCCTTGGACAGATCTTCAGACTTCCCGACACGTCGGGCATGCACACCAATCTCTCGCTCGGCTCCCAATTTCTTAAGCTTGTGAGGTCAGCACCAATAGGCGGATCACGAACGCTCCAGGGAACATTTTGCCAACAAATTAATCCGTTTTCTCTATAAGCTCCAGCAAGTTGGCGAGGCGGGTCTCCACTCCGTCAAGCTGCTGCTGTGTTTGCAACAAGTCGTCTGCAACTCCCAAAACCAGAAGCGTCAGCAGTTTTTCCCTGCCGAACTGCCCTCCTTGGTTTTTCAATCTCTCATACTGCTTCTCAACGAAGGCCTGAGCCCGCTCGACACGGGCGGAATCGGCATTCGTGCGGAAGGAAATGTCCATGCCGAGGACATTGAGCTGAAAGCTGTGCATACGGGTATCGGTCGGTTACGCTTCGGCCGTAAACTCGCGAATTGTCGAGAGCAACGTGTCGATGCGGCCGTTAATCTCTTCCTTGGTGTGCTGCTCCTGCTCCAAAGACTCCTTCAGAGTCTTGTTCTCCTCGTCGAGAGCGTTTACTTTTTCCTGCAAGGTCTTGTTTTCCTCGCGAAGGGTATCAATCTGGCCGAGAAGCTCAACCACGCGGGTTTCCAAGAGATCAAAAAGTTCCATGCGAAGACTCTACTCTTTTTGCCGTTTCATGGCAAGATTGAGGGTGAGAAGAAAAGGGTACGATACAGTTTTCGCAAAAGCGGCCGCTGTGCCGACGGCAGCGCCGGAGGCCGCCTTTTCGGGAATACGCGCATCAAATCCGTTTGTCATAATCCGGAGATGTTCTTTTAGTAACGGAATATCCACAGTTCTTCAAGACGCTGGAAGCCTTGTTCCCGCATTACCCGCCGAATGCCGCTCCCCTGAGCGGCATCTCCCGGCGCAATCCTCTGATATAACCCCTGAAACGCACCTATTTGCGGCGCATATTCGTCTGCTTTCCGCGCGCGACGGCCAGATTGCCGTCCGGCACGTCCTTCGTGATGACCGACCCCGCGCCCACGAGCGCCTCAGCGCCCACGGTGACCGGGGCCACCAACGCGGTGTTGCTGCCGATGAACGCGTGCTCGCCGATGACGGTTTTATGTTTATTCACGCCGTCATAGTTGCAGGTAATCGTCCCCGCCCCGATGTTCGCCCGCGCGCCGACCTCAGCATCCCCCAAATAGGTCAGGTGGTTGGCCTTGGCCCCTTCACAGAGGCGCGCCTTCTTCATCTCCACGAAATTGCCCATATGCGCGCCGCGTTCCATCACCGCACCGGGGCGGAGCCGCGCATACGGCCCCACGAGGCAGTCCGGCCCGACTTCGGCGTGATCCATGTGCGAGAAGGAATGCACCACCGCGCCGCTTTCCACGCGGCTGTCTCGGATCACGCAGTGCGATTCGATGACTACGCCTGAGGCGATGTGCGTATGCCCGTACAATTCACAGGGGCCGAACAGTTCCGCGCCCGGCTCCACGGTCACATACGGCCCCATGCGGATCATCTCCGGGCCGTGCATGACCACGCCGGCCGCCAGCCGTTCCCCCACGATGGCGCGCCGCCGCAGTTCCTCGGATGCCGCCAGTTCCGCAGGGTTGTTGATCCCCAGCAAATTCGGGTCGCTGCCGCAGGACAGCCCGCGTACCGACATGCCTTCGGCTACGGCCATGCCCACAAGGTCGGTGATGTAATATTCGCCGCTTTTGTTCTCGTTGCCGAGCTTCGGGACAAGGTTTTCCACGGCTTCAAGGTTCAGCATGTAGATCCCGGCGTTGATCTCGCCGGTCGGCTCCCCGTGGACGGCGACATCAAAATCCTTCGCTTCCACGATGGCACGCAACTCCCCGTTCTGGCGGACGATACGGCCATACGCGCCGGGGTTTTCCAGCGTCAGCGTCGCCACGGAGACATCCGCGCCTTCCGCATAGAACATAAAGTCGCGCAGCGTATCCGTCGTAATCAGCGGGGTATCCCCGTTGACCACAAGCACTTTCCTCATGCCCGCCCGTTTCAGTTCCGGCAGGGCGACCATCAGGGCGTGCCCGGTGCCGAGCTGCTCCTTCTGCTCCACGAAACGCAGCTCGCGGCCCGCGAACGCCGCCCGCACCATATCCGCCTCATGCCCGATGACGGCCCATACCGCCTCTCCGAACAGGGGCCGCAAGGCTTCCGCCACATGCCCAAGCAGGGGTTCGCCCAAAATGGTGTGCAGCACCTTGGGCTTTTTGGAGTGCATACGGGTGCCCTTGCCCGCCGCAAGGATCAGGGCGCAGCAGGAAGAGGAAAACGCGCTGGAATCGGACATCATATCACCTCATGCGTATCTTTCGCTCCGGGACGCCCCCGGCGCGGCATCGTCTCAAATGTTCCCGCCACGCGGACGGAGGGCGTCCATACGGCGGCATGGCCTTACAGTACGCTACAACTCATACGCTTTACAAGCTCCCGCTCCCTGCGTTAGAGCAAGTGGCCTTTGGAACATTCTGGAAGAATTGGGAAAGGAAACTTTTTCAAGAAAAGCGTTTCCCTCCCGCAAGCCTGTCAAACGCGCCCCTCCCTTCCCCAAGCCATCCGCGTTTACCGCCCCCTGCCCGCAGCGTTCCCCTCAAAGCGGGCCCGTTTGGAAGGGCGCGCCGTTCAAAGGCCCTTTTTCCAACACCAGCCAAGGCTCAACGACGCCTTTTCAGGACAGCATATGACCAGCAATACCGATTCTTCGGCCCTTGTCATTTTTTCCGGCGGGCAGGACTCCGCAACCTGCCTCGGATGGGCCCTCAACCGTTTCGAGCACGTCTTTACGGTCGGTTTCGACTACGGGCAGCGGCATCATGTGGAAATGGAATGCCGCCGGAACGTACT
This sequence comes from Bilophila sp., assembly GCF_057864385.1. Classification (NCBI taxonomy): domain Bacteria; kingdom Pseudomonadati; phylum Thermodesulfobacteriota; class Desulfovibrionia; order Desulfovibrionales; family Desulfovibrionaceae; genus Bilophila; species Bilophila sp. Next base: position 13,353 of record NZ_DBMAFI010000025.1, read on the forward strand.
GGAGGCCGTCCGCTCGGACGCCTCCCTGCCCGCATCGTGGGCCGGCAGGCTCGGCGGGGATACCCTGCTCAGCCTCGGCCTGTTCAACCAGATCGGCGAGACGGCCATGACCAGCGATATGGAAATCGCATTCAATGAGCAGGGCATCCCCAATACGTTCGTGCCGGGCCGCAACCTCGTATTCCTCACCGCCGCCGCTGCGCTGGCGTGGCGCAAGGGCATCCGGCATCTGGTGATGGGCGTCTGCGAAACCGATTTCTCCGGCTATCCCGACTGCCGCGACGATACGATCAAGGCCATGCAGGTGGCGCTCAACCTCGGCATGGACGCCCGTTTCGTCGTGCATACCCCCCTGATGTGGCTGGACAAGGCCCGCACATGGACACTCGCCGAGCAGGAAGGCGGCGCGCCTTTTGTGGAGTGCGTCCGCACCGTGACGCACACCTGCTACATCGGGGATCGCGGCGAGCTGCACCCGTGGGGCTACGGCTGCGGCGAGTGCCCCGCCTGCAAGCTGCGCGAGCACGGGTGGAAAGGGTATGTGGAAGGGAAGTAAGTGAATCGAGGAAGGGAATCGGGGAGGGGAAGGGCACCCTTTTGAAAAAGGGCTGCCCTTCCCCTCCCCGAACCCCTCCCCTTCCCTCCTAAAACTTTTGTAATGGAGGCCGGGCGGATATGGCGCCCGTGCCTTTAATAAAGGCTGTGTTATAGAAAATGGTTGATGCTTTTTTCCTTGAAGATCCAAAAGGATAACCGGCAAAACGCCTTATCGGCGGATCCAGCCAAGGGGAAAACCGGAGAAAAAGGCTGTATTTTCACCGCACTGTGGAGATGAAACAACCATAAACTATAACAGAGCCTTTAATAAAAGGCTGTGCCATAGGAAACGGTTGATGTTTTATCCTTGAAACTCCAAAGAAATAACTGATGCAATGCCCCAATCATGGGCCCATTAGAGGGAAAATCGAGAAAAAGTCCATACTTTTAGTATAGTAAAAATAAAAACAACCATATTCTGTGACAGATCCTAATAAAATTGGCTTTGTCACAGAATATGGTTGTGATATTTACAATATATTGAATACAGCGTTTTTTCATACCGCTTTCATTGAAAAGATCATAACTGGGGCGGTTCATTCGCTGAATGGGATTTCAAGAAGCAAATATCAACCATTTACTATGATACCGTCATACAGTTAAGGGCCCTGCATAGCAGGCGGCTGTTTTATCTTCACAGCATGTTAAAAATACAGCCTTTTTTCCAGTTTCCCATTGGCGGAATCCACGGCTAAGGCAGTTTATCGGTTATTCCTTTGGAACTTCAAAAAAGCATCAGCCGTTTTCTATGACACAGCCAAATAACATTGGTTCATGATTCATTTGCTTGAAATCGGCAATAAAAATACCATCTTCATATAACAAAGCAGGAAAACATGGCATATCGGGTCAAGGAAATCTTCTATACGTTACAAGGCGAGGGCGTACAGGCCGGGCGACCGGCGGTATTTTGCCGCTTTTCCGGGTGCAACCTCTGGTCGGGCCGCCCCGAAGATCGGGGTACGGCGAAATGCCGGTTCTGCGACACGGATTTCGTCGGTGCGGACGCCGGGGTTTTCGCCACGGCTGAAGAGCTGGCGCAAACCATCGCCGCCACCTTTCCGGCACTTCCACCCCAAGCCTACGGCGGGCGCAAGCCCTACGTCGTGTTCACGGGCGGCGAACCGGCCTTACAGCTCACCAGTGAACTTATCGAACGTCTGCATGTGCTTGGTTTTGAGCTTGGCGTGGAGAGCAACGGCACCCTGCCCCTCCCCGATGGGCTGGACTGGATCACCGTCAGCCCCAAAGGTTCCAACCCGTTGGCTACGACTTCCGGCCATGAGCTGAAGCTTGTCTGGCCGCAGCAGGGGTGCTCGCCTGAAGATTTCGAGGAGTTGGATTTCCGGCATTTCCTACTCCAACCATGCGACGACCCGCGCAACAAGGCCAACACCCGTGAGTGCATCGCCTACTGTCTCCAGCATCCCCGCTGGAGCCTCGGTTTGCAGACCCACAAGTGGGTTGGAGTGAGATAGGGAATTGGAGGGGGAGGGAGGCCCTTTCTGGAGAAAGGGCCTCCCTCCCCCTCCAAGCCTCCCCCTCCCACCCCAAAGACTTTTGTATGCGGGCCTCAGCCTGATGCCCCATGCAGGAACGGGTCGCACTTTTTCGGGTATCCCGCAGGCGCAGATGCGTTGCCGATGCCTCTGTAAGACGGGTTATACGAAAAGGAACCCACCGGCATAGCCGATGGTTCTTCATGTACACCTTAAGGCTCTGTTACCAGCAGCGCCCTAACAGGCCATAGCGAATCTGGCATCGGCATTTCTGTTACTTGCGGCCCGTAAACGGGCTGTCTGGGTAGGGAAGGCAAAACTGCGTACCCAGTTTATCCTTCATTATGGCAAGAAATCGTGGCTGTACCATAGAAAACGGTCACTGCTTTTTCCCTTGAAAGTCCAAAGGAATAACCGGAAGGCTGTGTTTAAGTTTACGGTTGCTGATTTTTTCAATGAAAATCATGAATAGATAAAAGCTCGTTTCACGTCTGGTGATGTGGGCCTCTCTCATTTTTTGTTCATTACATGAAATCCAGTTTTGAAGAATTGTTGCGAGACCTCCAGATAATCTCCAAAGAGCTCCCTTTCCAGTTGGAATCTTGTATCAACCACAAACTTAAACACAGCCAACCGGAAAAATGCCTTGACCATGAATTCAGCCAAGGGGAAAACTGGAGAAAAAGGCTGTATTCTTCACTGTGTTGTGAAATAAAACAACCACATGCTATGACAGAACCCAAATCGTTATGTTATTTTGTGCAGCGGTAGGCAAGGAACCCCTTTTTGCACCGGCCCATCAGCAAATCCCTTCAGAAATTCAATGGAACCAATGCGGTGAGGCGGCATCAACCACATAAGATAACAGGGTATTGCGAAAAAAGGATGCTACCACTTTTTAAAAATAAAAAAGGCCGCGAGAATAATCAGGCTGAACCCGACAAAATGGTTCCAGCGGAGGGATTCGCCGAGATACAGGGTGGAAAAGAAGGCGAAAACGGATAGGGAAATGATTTCCTGAATGGCCTTGAGTTCCGCCGCGCTGAAATAGCCGTAGCCGACGCGGTTGGCGGGAACCTGCAACAGATATTCAAAAAACGCTATGCCCCAACTGATCACAATGGCGGCGAGCAGCGGCAGCGCCTTGTAGCGCAGATGCCCGTACCACGCGAACGTCATGAACACATTGGAAAGAATCAATAAAACGATGGTCGCTACCGGAACCGGGACAGGGAGATTCATGCTGTCATTCCTCTTCACAAAAAGTTCCGGCACTGTACTCGCCCAACCGCCGTCATGCAATACTTCCCAGCCCTATTCCCACGCGTTACACCGAAACACCTTGTTTTCAACCATCAGCGATCCGGCCTTCCCTCTCGCACACATGGGGAAAGGCTTCCACGCTTTGAAAGGCATGGCCAAAAACCTTCAACACTATCCGTCTTCCACACGCACACCTGCGCGGGACCTCACCGTCGAGTGCACTTTTCGTGAAGTCCCATGAATCCACACGCACACCTGCGCGGCATTTCAACCAACACCATACAACGGAACTCCCGACGCGCCGCCTCCCCACCAGTCGAAAGTTTTAGGGGGATGGGGGTGGGGTTTGGGGAGGGGGAAGGGGCCCTTTTCCAAAAGGGGCCCTTCCCCCTCCCCAATCTCCCTCACCTCTCCACTCCTCCCCCTCACTCCTCCTTCAAAAATTCCCGCCAGCGGGCGGAATGCTGATAATAGCTGATGCCCTCGTCAAGCACCTGCTGTAACGAGGCGTCGGGGGCCTTTACCCTGTCCTGCGGCTTTGCGGCCGCGGCGGAACCGATCTGCCGCCCGTCACGGTAAAAATGCACCCCGCGGACGGGCCGCATGATCACCGTCTCGTTGCCTTTGACGTAGGCCAGCTTCTGATAATTGCTCAGGAACAGGCGGGACACATAGCCGGGATCGAGCGCATTCATGCCGTAGAATTGGCCCGTGTACTTGAAATGGAGCAGGGAAAGCAGCGTCGGCACGGCGTCGATCTGGCTGATCGGCTGATCGCGGCGTTCCGGCTTGATGAACTTCGGCGCGTGGATGATAAGCGGAATGTGATGGTTCCCCTGCTTGATCTCCTCGCGCCCGGAACTGCTCGCCCCGTGATCCGCCACAAACACGAACACGGTATCGTCAAACCACGGATGCTTGCGGGCCTCTTCCATGAACCTGCCGATGGAGTAATCCGCATACATGACCCCGCCGCTGCGTCCCGACTTGGATGGAATTGGAATTTTTCCATCGGGATAGGTGTATGGGCGGTGGTTTGAAGTCGTCAGCACGAAGTTGAAGAACGGCTTGCCCGCCGCATGGGAAGCGTCCGCCTCCTTGATCGCGCGGGCAAAAAGGTTCTCGTCGCACACGCCCCAGATATTCGAGAACGTGATCTCTTCCGGCTGCATCACCGTCCGATCCACCACGGTGAACCCGTTCCCGGCGAAATAGGCGTTCATGTTGTCGAAATAGCCGTAGCCGCCGTAAATCCATTTGGTGTCATACCCGCGCTCACGGAACACGCTCCAGATGCCGCGCAGGTTGTCGTTGCCCTGCAGCCGCACGATGGGCATGCCCGGCAGGGGCGGGCGCGCCAGCGTGAGCGCTTCGATGCCCCGGACGGTACGGGTTCCCGTCGAATAGACATGGCTGAAATAGAGCGACTCGGAAGCCAGCTTTTCCAGCTCCGGAGTCAGCTTTTTCCCATCATCGCGGAATTCGCTGAAAAATTCCGAACCCATGCTCTCCATGAGCACAATGATCACATTCGCCCGGATTTCCTTTTCATGCGGCGTCACCTCATAGGCCAGCGACGCGGGATCGCCCACCCGACGGGCATCCGAGGCCATCAAAGGGGCCAGCGTCGCCACGGTATCCGCATCAGGGCGCATCAGGTAAAAGTCGTTGTAGGAAAGCTCGTTGGAAAAAAACGCATGGAACAGGCTGTACAGCCCGTCCTTGGACAGCTCGGTAAGATACCGATCGCCGGTATCTTCAGATATATCCATAAAGTTGACCACATTGAGCGAGCACGCGCACAAGATGAGCAGGGCCGCGGCGGTAAAACGCATGGGGAGCCGCGGCGCGGTACGCGCCGTGGAAAGCCAGCGCCGGGCCAACAGCGTAATGACTCCCGCCGCCACGGTGATCCCGCCCAAAAACAAGGCTACGGGATAGGACTGCCTGATGTTCCCGATCACTTCATTCGTATAGACAAGATAGTCCACCGCCACGAAATTGAAGCGGGAAGTGAATTCGTCCCAGAACAACAGCTCCGCGACTTCCTCAAACAAATTCCCCGCCGTGAACAGGAAGAAAAAGGCGATGGAAAGCCGCCTGTCCCACCGTCCGCCGTGCCGCTTCCGGGGCAGGATCAGCAGATACGCCAGCATGGGCAGGATTGAGAAAAGGCAGGAAACCATCGTCGTCCCCACCCAGACCGGGAAGGAAACCAGAAGGCCTTTCAGCGACAAATGCAGGTTGGAGGATTCCCGCAGGGCCAGTATGGAAAGCTCCATAAGCTCCGCGAAAAAGTATATGCCTATGAAGGGAAGCAGCCGCCGCACAAGGTAGCGGACGGCATCCAGAAACGCATGCATGATGGAGCCTCTCTTAAAGGAAAGTATCCTGTTCGGAGAGTGCGTTGTGGCATATGAACTGTTACGATTCCATGACAACCGTGGGAGAAGGTCAGGACAAATATTTATACTTAAACCTGTTAAGAGAAAAACTACGCAGCGCCCATGTGACAAGCAGGATGATCATCCATGCGCCGATCATTGTGAACAGCGTATGCGAGAGGAAATGCTGCCCCCGCAGCATCTGGTAGAATCCCATGCACCAGCCCGCGGCAAGCCCGGCCCCCAGGCCGGCCCACCGTGCCCGACGCGACCGGAAGCAAAAGAACAGCATCATGAGCGCAAAACCGCCCGAAGCGTGCCCCGCCGGGAAGCACCTGCCGGGGGAACGGCCTTCATTGGCGGGGTTCCGGCATTCCAGCACGCCCTGATGGACATATTCGCCCCCGAACGCCTCGATCTGCTTGGGGCAATAGACATTGGTGAACTGTTTTGCGCCGCCGAGCAGCATCGGGACAAGGGACAGGCTGAGGAGCAGCAACAGACACCCCCTGCGGCATTCCGGCGGCAGGTTCCACCGTGCGCCGCCAAGCACCCCGGCGATGCAGGCTATTCCGAGAGCCACCAGCAGGATTTTAGGGCCATCATAAAAAAACCACGTCAGCCGGGCGTGGAGCGCGTTGGATACCATCCATTCATGCGTGGCGGAATCGAACCACAGGCGTTGGGCCGCCATATCCCAATCGGTATAGGATTCCATCAGCGCCACCAGCACGAGGAGCAGCGCCCCAAGGGAAAGCTGGGCGGCGATCATGCGTTTCGTCATGTGCCGAGAACCTCTTCTGACAGAGCGATACGCTTGATATACGGCGTGATTGTGACGATTTCGTGGCGGTGCGCCAAAGGGGAGGCCGAAAGGCCGGGCAAAGCCGAAAAACAGGATGCACACCGCCCGCTTTCGGCGGAAGGAGCCGCTGGCGGGTGGCCGATGCAAGGGAGCGTAGAGAGAGAGAGAGAGAGAGAGAGAGAGAGAGAGAAGGCTCTGTCATGGCATGCGGTCGTTTCATCTCCACAGTGCGGTGAACATACAGCCTTTTTCTCCAGTTTTCCCATTGGCGGGATATGCGGCTAAGGCATCTTGCTGGTTATTCCTTTGGGGCTTCAAAGAAGGCTGTGTTAAAGTTTCCGGCTGATACGGCAATCAGAGGTCGTTCATCTGCCCCTGTTTCAGCGGAACATTCTCTGCCGTGGAGACGGCCGCACTTCCAGCGCGGTGAAAGGCTCCCTCCGGCAACGGCTGACGGCGCTTCGTCTCGCGCGGCTTTGCCGCTCTCGACGGCGCTTCGCGAGACATTTCGCCGCTCCTCACCCCCTTCATGCCGCATTGCCATGCGGCGGGGGACGTCTTCAAAGTTCGCTGACGCTCGCGCCTCCGGCGGTTAAAGGAGCGTACTTCTCTTTATCAACCGTAAACTTGAACAGAGCCTCAAAGAAAAAGGCTCTGTCAGGGTATCAGGTTGTTTTGTTTCAGCAGGATGCTGAAAATAGAGGCTTTTTCCCCAATTTTTCCGCTGACGGGCTCCATAATCGGAGCATTTTATCGGTTATTCCTTTGGAATTTCAGGAAATAAAGCATCAGCCGCTTCCTATGGCACAGCCAAGAAAAAAGTATCAACCATTTTTATGACACAACCCCGAAAAGGAAGACGGGCTGTACCGGGAGACATTCGCCCTTTCGATGACTTTCTAAAAAATTCATTTTGCATTTCAGACAGTTGAAATGCAGCTTTCATTGCAAAAGCGAATGCCTCCGTATCGGGAGGAGGGCCGTCCGGCGGATGTCCCCCAAAGGCCCTCTCCCCGGCGGGAATACCGTTTCCCGTTTCGTCAACGGAGAACCTGAATCCGTCCTCCGGGGCCGACCTCCACGGGGGCCTTGGCGATATAGTCGCGCAGGCATTCGCTATGGGCGCGGCCCGTGTACTGCCATCGTATTTTCTTGAAGGCGGCGAAACCGTCACCACCCTCAGCCACATAGTCCACCGTGACGACGCGGTATACCGCTTCCGGGCGCAGAGGTTCCCAGCCGCCCGCCTTTGTGCGGACGGACACGGCGGAAACGCGCTGTCCCGCCGGTTTCGCGGGTTCCACCGAATACGTGAGCCCCGCGACCTGAAGAAACCGCCCCGCCCCGCTTTCGTAACCGGACGCCCCATGTTCAAGCGCTTCAGCCAGTTGTTTTCCGGTCAGGTCGCCGACAACAAGGGTGTTGTCGAACGGCATGGCCGTCAGCAGGTCGCCCATCGTGACCACGCCGGTATGCAGGGGGGAACGCACGGATCCGCCCACGGACAAGGCGATGGACGCGCCGCTATCCCGTGCCCCCCAGAGCAGGGAATCCACAAGGACGTCGCCGGACAAACATTCCTGCACGCGGCAGAGACGGGCATCTTCCTCAAGGTCAACCTGCCTCCCGCCCGTGTCCCCGGCAAGCAGAATTTTGCCTACGGGCTGTCCGATGAGCGACCGCAGCCGGGCGGCATAGCCCTCCAGCCGGGCGGAAAGCTCCGCATCGGGCGGAACGGCGACGTTCCGGCCATCCAGAACAATGGGTTCGCCGCTCCAGCGCCGTGCAACGCCCGCGTCGTTGAAATCCACCGTAATATGCCCAAGCAGCTTGCAGGAGGACGCCGCCGTCACGATCAGTACGGGCTCCCCGGACGGGGAGCGCTTCACAATGGGGTACGGCCCGGCGGCCTTGGGGTCCGTATTGGAAAGCAGGGAATGCGTATGCCCGCCGACGAACACATCGACGCCCTCCACCCGTTCCGCAAGGGCGCAGTCGGCGTCCAGCCCCAGATGGGTCAGTGCGATAATGATGTCCACCCCCTGCGCCCGGAGCGACGCGGCCGCTTCGCGCAAGGCCGTTTCCGCCGGGCTGAACCGGGCTTCCTTACAGGGGGAGGCAAGGGAAGGCGTTTCCTCGTTGGCCAGCCCCACAATGCCGATCTTGCGGCCTTGGCGTTCCACGACAATCCACGGGCGCGTGAGCGGCCTGCCCCCGGATACGGGCGGAAGCGTCAGGTTGGCGGCCAGCACGGGAACGCGCGTCCGCTCCGCAAAACGCCTGAACTCGCCGCAGCCGTCATCGAACTCATGGTTCCCCGGCGTGAAGGCCGTATAGCCCAAGGCGTCAAGCATCTCCGCCGCCACGTCACCCTTGAACTGCGTATAGAACAGCGTCCCCTGAAATTCGTCCCCGGCATCAAGGAGCACCACATTCGGCTTTGCCGCGCGTACCGTATCCACGGCCTGCTTCAGGCGCACGCCGCCCCCGGCCCCGCCGGGGCACCGGGCCGCATAGCAGGCCGTCCCGTTTTCCGTCGTCCCGCCGTACATGGCATGGACATCGTTGGTATGCAGGATCGTCAGCTCAAACGCCTGTGATGGCGCCGCAAGGCACAGCAGGAGCAAAGCCGGCAACGGCAAGCGGATCTTCTTCATTCTTTTTTTCCTTGTTGTAGGCGGGCCCCGCCGGCGCGCAGCGCGTTTGACAATCGGCACGGGCAATGGAATCCTTCCGCGGAAAAGGCACGGGCGGGCTTTTCTGGAAGCGCCCGCAAGCCCGGCAACATCCCCGAATACGGGGGCGAAAGCCTGAGGCCGCCGGATCCGTGCCTACCGGTTCCCTTTCCTTTTGCCAAGAGAAAACTATGGATACCATTCGTCTCGTTTCATGGAACGTCAACGGGTTCCGCGCCCTGAGCGGCAAGCCCGACTGGGACTGGTTCGCCACCACCGACGCCGATGTGGTGGCGCTTCAGGAAACCAAGGCCGACCCCGCGCAGATCGCCGAAGAACACCGCAACCCCGAAGGCTGGAATGCCGAATGGCTGGCCTCAAAGGTCAAGAAGGGCTATTCGGGCGTCGCGGTCTTCTCGCGCCCAAAGGCCACCCTCGAACCGCTCGCCGTACACCGCGAGCTCCCCGATCCCCGTTATCAGGGGGAAGGCCGCCTTTTGCACATCGAATACCCTGCGTTCCATTTCTTCAATGTCTACTTTCCCAACGGGACCAAGGACGACGGGCGGCTGGCCTATAAAATGGGCTATTACGACGCGTTCCTTGCCCATGCCGAAGAGCTGCGCCGCACCAAGCCCATCGTGGTCTGCGGCGACTTCAACACGGCCCACCGCCCCATCGACCTCGCCCGGCCCAAGGCCAACGAGGAAAACTCCGGCTTCCTGCCCATCGAGCGCGCTTGGGTGGATTCCTTCATCGCCGCCGGGTATGTGGACACCTTCCGCCGCGTCCACGGCGACGAGCCGCACCAATATTCGTGGTGGTCTTACAAACAGCGCGCCCGCGTCAACAACGTCGGGTGGCGCATCGACTACTTTTTCGTTTCGGAGGAATTGGCCCCGGCCATCCGGGACGCGTGGATAGAAAACAACGTCTATGGTTCGGATCACTGCCCCGTGGGGCTGGAATTGGCCATAGCATAGCGCGCACGACGGAACCTCCGCATCATATGCGGGGATCAAAAACGATGCGCACGATAAAAAACGGAACACGGAGCCGCCGCGCCACCGGATAGGCAACGGGGCGGCGGCTTCCTCCCTTTTCGGGGAAGAACCGGAAGGCGCGGCGGGGGAAAGGAAACCCTGCCAGAGCAAAAGATTGCCATTTTATTCCATGTAGTTAAGATAGATGCTGCAAAAAGCATCTTCACCGTTGGGCCCACCAGCAAACGTCTTCAAAAAACGCAATGCAATCAACAGCGGCTGTTTTTTATTAGGATGCCTCCGGCGGCAATATGAAATGGCATCACCCCAATGCGCTATGACAGGGCCAAAACGGAATGCGGAGCCGCCGCGCCACCGGATAGGCAACGGGGCGGCGCTTCGTCCCTTTTCGGGGAAAAACCGGAAGGCACGGCGGGGGAAAGGAAGCCCTGCCAGAGCAAAAGATTGCCACTTCATTCCATGTAGTTAAGATAGATGCTGTAAAAAGCATCTTCACCGTTGGGCCCACCAGCAAACGCCTTCAAAAAACGCAATGCAATCAAGAGCGACTGCTTTTATAGGATGCCTCCGGCGGCAATATGAAATGGCATCAACCCAGTGCTCTATGACAGGGCCAAAACGGAACACGGAGCCGCCGCGCCACCGGGTAGGCAACGGGGCGGCGCTTCGTCCCTTTTCGGGGAAGAACCGGAAGGCACGGCGGGGGAAAGGATGGCAGAAATGAAAAAACCCTGCCGAAGCAGGGTCTTTCAAGACAAGTGAGTGGGGCGAATGATGGGACTTGAACCCACGGCCCTCTGGGCCACAACCAGATGCTCTGCCAACTGAGCTACATCCGCCACATGCAGCTGTGGTCTTTATATCAGAGCCACATTAACGTCAAGCCTTTCCGCAATATTTTTCCGATTTCCGCATTCCGGGGCATCCGGCGGGCCCGAATATGCTCCTTGACCAGCCAAGGAACCCGATAGTATCTTATATCCTTTCCCCAGCTTCCGCAAACGGATCGCGCCTGCGTCCCGTCCGGTAGCTTCGGCAAGCTGTACGGTTTGCGCCACAAGCGGATCGCGCCGCATCCGCCCCTGCGCGGGGCACCCTCCATCCAACCGGCAACACCCGGCTTTTCCGGGCCCACATACAGGGACAGTTCATGGACAAACTGATCATCGAAGGCGGCGTTCCGCTGACCGGCGTCGTGCATGTGAGCGGCTCCAAAAACGCAGCCCTCCCCATCCTCATGGGCAGCATCCTGCTCGACGAACCCGTAACCTACACCAATGTCCCGGATCTGCGGGATATCCGCACCACCTTCAAGCTCCTTGAGCTGCTCGGCTGTCCGAACGCCTTTGAAAACGGGCAGGTCACCGTGACCCCCGGCGCGCTCAACCCCGAAGCCCCCTATGAACTGGTCAAAACCATGCGCGCTTCGGTGCTCGTGCTCGGCCCGCTGCTGGCCCGGCTCGGCGAAGCCCGCGTAGCCATGCCCGGCGGCTGCGCCATCGGAGCACGGCCCGTAGATTTGCACCTGTCCGCCCTTGAAAAGATGGGGGCGCGGTTCGATCTTGAGGACGGGTACATCCTCGGCCGCTGCCGCAAGCTCAACGGCGCGCACATCCATTTCGACTTCCCCACCGTCGGCGGCACGGAAAACCTGCTCATGGCAGCCGCACTGGCCGATGGCGAAACCATCCTTGAAAACGCGGCCCGCGAGCCTGAAGTCGTCGATCTTGCCCGCTTCCTCATCGCCTGCGGCGCACGCATCGAAGGCCACGGCACCAGCGTCATCCGCATTCAGGGCGTCCCGCGCCTCGGAGGGTGCACCTACCGCATCATGCCCGACCGCATCGAGGCGGGAACCCTCCTCGCCGCCGCCGGGATCACCGACGGCGAACTGCTGCTCACGGACTGCCCCTTTGAGGAGCTTGACGCCGTGATTGCCAAAATGCGCCAGATGGGCATGGAAATCGAACCCACCGCCGACGGCGTGCTGGCCCGCCGCTCCTGCGCCCTGCGCGGGGTGGACGTGACCACGCAGCCATTCCCCGGCTTCCCGACGGACATGCAGGCGCAGATCATGGCCCTCATGTGCCTTTCCGAAGGTTCCGGGGTCATCAGCGAAACCATTTTTGAAAACCGGTTCATGCACGTTCAGGAACTCGTCCGCATGGGCGCGGATATCCGCCTTTCCGGGCACACCGCCGTCATACGCGGCGTCCAGCGCCTTACCGGGGCCCCGGTCATGGCCTCGGATCTCCGCGCCAGCGCCTCCCTCGTGCTCGCCGGGCTCGCCGCCAAGGGAACCACGACCGTACAGCGCATCTACCACCTCGACCGCGGCTATGAACGCATCGAAAACAAACTCAACGCCGTAGGCGCACGCATCCGCAGGGAAGCGGAGTAACGAAGAACATATTGGGGAGGGGAGAGGGAACCCTTCTGGAGAAGGGTTCCCTCTCCCCTCCCCAACCCCCTCCTCTCTCCCTCCCAAGACTTTCGACTGGTGGGAAGGTTGCGCGGCGGGAGTTCCCTTGTATGGCAGGGCGTACAGGCAAAAACTCCGCGCAATGACGGTTCTTACTTTCAAAACGGGCTCTTTCCGTCAGAGTTCATCCGGGAAGTTCTCCCGGACAGGCCTTGACCACAGGAGAAAACGATGGATACCACAAAGATTCTGGCCGACCTCAAGAAGCGTCCCGGCTTTGCCGAAAACGTGGGCATGGTGCTGGTGCACAACGGCGTCGTGCGCGGGTGGGCGCGGGCCGACCATGCGCCCGTGAAATCCATGAAAGTCTCGCATGACCGCGCCAGGATGGACGCCATCTGCCGCGAGCTGGAACAGCAGCCCGGCATCTTCTGCATCCATGCCGAAGCCGTGGAAGGCGAACTGAAGCCCGGCGACGACGTGTTGTTCCTCGTCGTGGCCGGGGACATCCGCGAACACGTCAAGGCGACGTTCTCGGAACTCCTCGACCGCATCAAGGCCGAGGCCGTGATCAAACAGGAATTCACCGAGTAAGCCTGTTCGGGAAAGGCCGCCCCGTTTTGCCGTATTGAAGCCGGGGCAGGCGCTTTCCCGTGCAGCGCGACGGCAAAAGCCGCAATCCTCCACGGGCCTTGACGCGACATACGGCGGCAAGGCCCCCAAAAATGCCCTCAAGGGGCCTTTCCATGAGCAAGAAAAAAGATACGCCGCGTCCGCTTCCCGATACGCTCGGCCTTCCCCCCACAGGGGCCGACTCCCATGCCCACCTCGACTCAGAGGGGATCATCGAACGGCTTCCCGAAGTTATGGAACAGGCCCGGAACGCGGGCCTTGCCTCCATCGGGCAAGTGTTCCTCGGCCCCGCCGCATACCACGCGAACAAGGACACGTTCGCCGGCTATCCCGGCGTGTTCTTCCTGATGGGCATCCACCCCTGCGACGGGCAGGAATGCACCGGGGCCACCCTCAAGGCCATGCGCGAAGCCTTTGCCGAAGATCCCCGGCTGCGGGCCGTCGGTGAAATCGGCCTCGATTTTTACTGGAAAGACTGCCCGCCCTTCATTCAGGAGGAAGCCTTCCGCGTCCAGCTCGCCCTCGCCAAGGAAACGGATCGACCCGTGGTCATCCATTCGCGCGACGCGGCAAAGGACACCCTGCGGATTCTGGAAGCCGAAGGCTTCGCCGGGTGCCCCGTGCTGTGGCACTGCTTCAGCGGCGATGCCGTGGAGTTCCTTGATCGTTTCCTTGCCAACGGCTGGCACCTTTCCATCCCCGGCCCCGTGACCTACCCCGCCAACCACAGCCTGCGCGAAGCCGTAAAGCGCATCCCGCCGGATCGCCTGATGGTCGAAACCGACTGTCCCTATCTTTCGCCCGTTCCGTGGCGGGGCAAGCCCAATGAACCGGCGCTCGCCGCCTTCACCGCCGAAACCGTGGCCCTTGAGCGCGGCATGGCCCCCGCCGAACTCTGGACGCTCTGCGGCGACAACACCCGGCGCTTCTTCAATGCACCCGACAAGGGGCTATAACCGGCTACCCCCTTAACAATCTCCAACAAACGCCCATACTGCCGCCACCGCCGCGAAGCGTTTCAGCCCCAAACGGGCCGGGGCCACACCGGAGCCATGCCATTCCTCCCCGTTTCCCTTCCATCCCCGACAGCCCTCCGCGCCATCCCTCCCTGAAAGCCGGAAAGCCTTCGCTGACGGAAACACCCGACCGCCCGGCGTGCCGCCCACCCCCTTGAACAGGGATTCGATAAACCCAAAAGTCTTTGAGGGATGGGGGGAGGGGAGAAGGGGGCTTTCTTCAGAAAGTCCCCTTCTCCCCTCCCCCGCATTATCAACCCTCCCACACGAAACAAGGAACCGTAGACGCTTCGCCGCAAATACGATAGGTTCAACCTACCTTGTATGCAGGCAACGCCACGGATGGGAAAGCGGCGTTCCGCGGCAGGGCATTCCCGAACTGCCGGACGGCCCGCCGCCCGTGCAGCGGATCCGACAAACCGTCCCCTCCGGCGGCCTGAGGCCGCCTCTCTGAGCTTATGCAAAAACCCGCATCGTCAACGGCCTTTGTGGAAACCCTGTCCTTTGATGACCCGACATTGGCCAATGCCCTGTTCGGGCCGCACAACGCCCACCTCAACGCCATCGCCGAGCGCACCGGGGCGGATCTCTCCACGCGGGGGGCCACGCTGTCCGTGGCGTCCGACGACCCCGCGCTGCGCGAACGCATCCTGAACCTGTTCACCCAGTTTTACGGCCTGCTGCGAAGCGGGCACGCGCTCCAAAGCTCCGATCTGGAACAGGGGCTCCAGATCCTTGAAAGCGATCCGGGCTCGGATCTGCGCCGCTCGTTCCGCGATGAGGCCGTGCTCTCCCTGCCCAAGAAGACCGTCACCGCCCGCAACGCCGCCCAGCGCGCCTACCTGGAAACGCTGCGCAGCAACGAAATGGTCTTCTCCGTGGGCCCGGCCGGAACCGGCAAGACCTACCTTGCCGTGGCGATGGCCGTACATATGCTCAACACGCGGCGGGTGCGCCGCATTATCCTGACCCGCCCCGCCGTCGAAGCGGGCGAGAAGCTCGGCTTCCTTCCCGGCGATCTCGCCGAAAAGGTCAACCCGTACCTGCGCCCCCTCCACGACGCCCTGCTTGATATGCTTGGGCCCCAGAAGATGGCTTCGCTTCAGGAAATGGGCATCATCGAAGTCGCGCCGCTGGCCTTCATGCGCGGCAGGACGCTGAACGACGCGTTCATCATCCTTGATGAAGCGCAGAACACCACGCGCGAACAGATGAAAATGTTCCTGACCCGCCTCGGTTTCGGCTCACGGGCGGCGATCACCGGCGATATCACCCAGATAGACCTGCCCGCTCAGGGCGAGGACAGCACGTCCCGTTCCGGTCTGGTACATGCCCTGCATGTCCTTAAAGGCGTCAAAGGCGTTGCTTTCCGGCATTTCACTTCCGCCGACGTGGTACGCCACCCACTGGTCGGGCGAATAGTACAGGCCTATGATGACTACGAGAAATTCCCCTCT
Organism: Bilophila sp.; assembly: GCF_057864385.1. Classification (NCBI taxonomy): domain Bacteria; kingdom Pseudomonadati; phylum Thermodesulfobacteriota; class Desulfovibrionia; order Desulfovibrionales; family Desulfovibrionaceae; genus Bilophila; species Bilophila sp. The sequence continues at coordinate 29,108 of NZ_DBMAFI010000025.1, forward strand.
TCGCATCAATGAGCTTTCCCGGATAACACGGACGCTGTTCCGGCAGCACCATCACGGCACGGGGCTTGCCGTCCTGATCGCCACCCTGTTCGTGCTCTCGTTCCTGGCGGGCCTCCAGCCGCCCATGCAGTTCCGGGTGTTCATGGCCGGGGAAGTCGCCGACAGCGATGTCGTCGCGCACCGCAGCCTGACGGTGGAGGACACCGAGGCCTCCAAGCTCAAGCGCAATCAGGTCGCCATGCTCCAGCCTACGGTGTTCGACCTCAGCGTGACCGAAATCGCCGCGCTGCGGCAGAAGATTTTCGGCATACTCAAGCTGATCAACGGGCAGGAGGCCTCCCCGGAGGCACAGGACGCCTTGCGCGCTTCGCTTGCGGAAAAACTCGCGACGCCGGTCAGCACGGATCTGCTCGCCCAATGGATGAGCCCCGCCGTACAGGAATACATCCTCTCCACGGGCCTGCCGTGGTTTGAAGACCGCCTGCGCGAGGGCGTGGTGGGCGACGTGCGCCTTGCCCTGCCCTCCAAGAACGGGATCATCGTCCGCGACGTGGACACAAAGGCGGAAACCCTGCGCCCCAACGTGTCGGATATCCGTGACGTGCCCGCCGTGCTCGCGGCCTTCACGCAGAAGCTGCGCTCCGCCGAAAGGCTCACCCCGCAGGGCCGCCGCGCCGTGCTGGTCCTGTTCTCGCCGCTGATCATGCCCACCCTCACCCTGAACCGCGAGGCCACGCAATCCCTCGGCAATGCCGTGGCCCAGACCGTGGAACCCGTCTACTACCATATCCAGAAGGGCGAAGTCGTGGTTTATCAGGGCGAACGGGTCACCCGCGAGAAGCAGCTCAAGCTCCAGAGCCTCTACCAGAAGCAGGAGGGGCTGATCCATTCGCGCACTGTGGCGGGGACATTCGTCTTTTCGCTTATCCTGACGCTCGGCCTGTTCATGGCCCCAAGCGGAAAACCGGGCACCCCCCTAAGGAAAAAAGACTTTCTGTTCATCTCGCTGCTGGTGTTCACCTTCGGCATCGCGGCGAAAGGCACCTATATGCTCGTGGGCAAGGTCGTCCAGCCGCAGGACATCGCCCTCGTCATCCACTTCTTCCCCGTGGCGGGCGCCGCGGGGCTGTGCGCGCTCATCTTCGCGGCCCGGCGTTATTGCGTGGTGGGCCTGCTGATATCCCTGTTCGCCTGCGTCATGCTCAAGGCCGACCTGCCGCTGTTTTTATTCTTCTTCCTCTCCGCCATGCTGAACACATGGCTCGTCATCCGGGCGCAGAGCAGGCAGGACGTGGTCATCGGCATCATCCCGCTGGCGCTTGGGCAGATCGTCATTGCCCTCGGCAGCGGCTGGCTGGAGGGTTTCCGGGGCGGCAACACGTTCCTGTGGCTCTTCGGCATCGTTTCCCTCAACGCCTTCATTTCCATAGCCATCCTGTTCGCCATCAGCCCGATCATCGAAATGGCCTTCCGGTATACCACCCGGTTCCGGCTCATGGAGCTGATGAACCTCGAACAGCCGCTTCTCCAAGACCTCATGGTGGCCATTCCGGGAACCTACCACCACTCGCTGGTCGTCTCCAACATGGTGGAGGCCGGGGCCAAGGCCGTGGGCGCGAACAGCCTGCTGTGCAAGGTCGCGGCCCTGTACCACGACATCGGAAAACTGGCCTATCCCGACTATTACATCGAAAACCAGTTCAACGGCCCCAACCGGCACGACAAGCTGGCTCCGGCCATGAGCGCCCTCATCCTGCTTTCGCACGTCAAAAAAGGTTCGGAACTCGCCGCGCAGCACCATTTGGGCGATGAAATCGGGGACATCATCCGCCAGCACCACGGCACCGGGCTGATCAAGTTTTTCTACGCCAAGGCCAAAGAATTGGGCGAAAATCCCCGCATTGAGGACTACTGCTACCCCGGCCCGCGCCCGCAGACCCGCGAAGCGGCCATCGTCATGCTTGCGGACGCGGTGGAGGCATCCAGCCGCACCCTCACCGATCCCACGCCCGCGCGCATCAAAACGCATATCGACACGATCATGAAGGGGATCTTCTCCGAGGGCCAGCTTGACGAATCCGAACTGACATTCAAAGACCTTCATAAGCTCTCGGAGAGCTTCGCCCGCATCCTGACGGGGCTTTTCCATCAGCGTATCGCCTACCCCGACTTGAACAAGGACAAAAAAACGGCCTGCGACAAACCCGAACAGGCCAAGATGCAGGCCAAGCCCGAAGAAAAGCCGGAGCAGCGCCCCGACGCCAGGCGCACGGCCCTCTACGCGGCCTCCAGCATGATGCCGGGCCCCTCCGGTACGGCGGCAGCCGCAAACGGGCCGGGGCAGCAGGGCGCGGCGGCTCCGGCGGAGCCCCATACGCCCGTGCCCCCTCCAGCGAATCCGGGCACGCCCATTGACCTTGTCTATCCCGTCGTTCCCGGCCAGCCGAAACCCGCCGACAAAGGGCCGCTGACCATGAAGCCCACGGGGAAACGCCCATGAGCACGCACGCCCCCTTTATGCCGGGCCAAGCCGATGCCCCCGCCGATCCCGGCAACCTCCGGCTCAACCTTTCCGGCGGCGGGCTGTGCTGGCGGCTCCCGTTCTGCAGGACGGAACTGCACCGGGCGCTCTCGGCCATGCTCCGCGCCGCAGGTTCCGGGCCTGCGGAGCTGGATCTCATCCTTGTGCGCGATGCGGGCATGGCGGGCTACAACCTGCGGTACATGGGTTGCCACGGCCCCACCAATGTCTTATCTTTCCCAATAGACGAGCAGATCGCCGGGCCGGGGGGCGAAAGCGCCCCCGTCCAGCTCGGAAGCCTCGTCTTTTCCGTCGACACCCTGCACCGGGAAACGCTCCTGTACGGGCAAGAGCCCAAGGAACATTGCCTCAGGCTTCTGGCCCACGGGCTCGGGCATCTGGCCGGCTACGACCACGGCCCGGAAATGGACGGATTGTGTTCCGAAATGCTCTCAGCGGCACTGGCTTGGCTGAATGCCCAATGAAGAGCAAAAGGGGAACAACTGCTTGCCATTTCCATAACGCTGTGATAGATGCCCTCCAATATGGAAGCGCCTCAGATGTGCCCCCACACATCCGGCTGCTTTCTGCGGGCTCTGCACTGGGGTCCGTCGAGTGGTGAGTGATTCCATCAGATTTTTCGATTTCATTCTGTATGGAAAAGCGTGACAGGGTTTCCTAGTCACATAAACTGTCCAAGGAGGACGCACACATGGCTGAAGTCACCTACAAGGGTAAAACCTTCGAAGTTGATGAAGACGGCTTCCTGCTCAAGTTCGATGAGTGGTGCCCGGAATGGTTGGAATACGTGAAGGAATCCGAAGGGATTACCGAACTGAACGAAGACCATCAGAAGATTCTTGACTTCCTTCAGGACTACTACCGCAAGAACGGGATCGCTCCTATGGTGCGCATCCTGTCCAAGAACACCGGCTACAAGCTGAAAGAAGTGTACGAACTCTTCCCCTCCGGCCCCGGCAAGGGGGCCTGCAAGATGGCTGGTCTGCCCAAGCCCACCGGCTGCGTGTGATCCCATCTTAGGGAAGATGACGCGCCGTAAAGCCTTTCGGCAAGCGGCTGCGTAGGCATTGTTCCCATACAGGGTGAGAGGTTTTCTCTCGCCCTGTTTTTTTATTGCCATCTCTCATTGAAAAGACCCTGTTTCGGGAAAAAAATACAAGTAAGGCTCTTTACCTTTGCACAACCCACAGGTAGAGTCTCAGTCAAGTGAATATGGCAATGCCGAAAGAACGGTTTCGCCGGCCGGATGACGTTATGAGGATGCCCGGCCGGGACGACATTGCAGCACCTCCTGAGCAAGGGAAAGGCCAAAGGGCCTTGCCGCACATATTCGCTGTCAATTTTTGCAGGACGCTTTGCCCTTGCCGCTCCGGCCGGGGTGAAAACGCCTAACTCAAAGAAACGGAGGCTCACATGAAATTTTCCCGTTCTATTGTCCTCGCCGTCGCCCTGATTTTCGCTTGGGCTACGGCCGGTTTTGCGGCCCACTCGGTCGAAATCTGCCAGAAGCGCATTGAAAGCTTCAACTATCTGGTGGACTACTCCGGCTCCATGATGATGAACTTCCCCTCCGTCGGCAAGACCAAGATGGCCGTTGCCAAGGAAGTCATCAAGCGCGTCAACGCCGTGGTGCCCGATCTCGGCTATCAGGGCGGCCTGTACACCTTCGCCCCTTACGGCGCGGTCGTGAATCAGGGCCCGTGGGTTCCCTCCACCCTCGCCGCCGGCGTCGACAGCCTGAAGGACAACCTCGAAACCTTCGCCCGCTTCACGCCCATGGGCGACGGCATCCAGGCCCACAACGGCATCATCAGCCAGATGACCCCGCGCGCTGCCGTCATCCTCGTGAGCGACGGTGAAAGCAACCGCGGCATCAGCGCCATCGACGAAGTCAAGGCCATCTACGCCGCCAATCCGAACGTCTGCTTCCATGTGATCTCCGTTGCCTCCTCCCCCGAAGGCCAGGCCACTCTGGACGCCATCGCGGCCCTCAACGCCTGCTCCGTCTCCGTCAAGGCCATCGACCTTCTCAAGAGCGACGCCGCCGTCGACAAGTTCGTGGGCGATGTGTTCTGCCAGGAACGCGTGGCCGTCGTTGAAGACGTCGTCGTCCTCCGCGGCGTCAATTTCGCCTTCGACAAGTATGACCTGACCTCCGAAGCTCAGGGCATCCTGAACGAAGCCGCCCGCATCATTATGGAACACCCGGACATGAAGGTGCAGCTCCTCGGCTGGACCGACAGCATCGGCACCGACGCTTACAACCTGAAGCTCTCCCAGCGCCGCGCCGACGCCGTGAAGAACTATCTCGTTACGCAGGGCGTGCCCGCCAGCCGTATGATCGCCATCGGCAAGGGCAAGTCTTTCCGCTATGACAACAACACGGAAGAAGGCCGGTACATGAACCGCCGCACCGAACTGGTCTTCATGGACTAGTACGCAGGCAACAATCAACAAAGGCCCGGCGGAGTCCCGTCGGGCCTTTTGTGCTCAAGAGGATCTTTCCCCAATGCAGTTAATCAAGAAATCCGCACTGTTCGCTCTGGTTCTTTCGTCCTCCCTGATCTGCGGCCAACAGGTTCAGGCCGCTAAGCCCAGCGCCGCCCCCGCTCAGGAAACCACCCTTGAAGTGAAGGCCAAACTCGACGCTTTCGCCAAGAACCATGTGGCCCGCGCCAACGACACCCTGAAAAACAACCGCAAAAACATGCTGGTGACCAAGCAGGGCAAGGGCTATGTGGCCCGTTATACGGAAGTGGACGCCTCCACCATGACCACGGAAATCTATCCCGGCAAGGGCCCCGGCTGCGAATATGTGGGCCACATCGTGTATCTTGAAAAGGTATATGAATGCACCGGCAAGACCATCTCCGAGGCCAAGACGGGCACCTTCACGGCCCCGAAAGCCCGCCGCATCCGCGAACTGACCCGCTATGACGGCAAGAAATGGATCTACTAGCTGAATGAGCCGGGGCGCTGCCCCGGCCCCCCGGCCCCCTCAAAAAGCATATGAAAAGGCCGGACGGCAATGCCGTCCGGCCTTTTCATATGCTTTGGCGGCGCAAAACCTTACTTTTTAGCTCTGTTATAGTGTGTGATTGTTTCACACTGCGGTAAAAACACAGCCTTTTTCTCCGGTTTTCCCCTTGGCGGGAGCCACGGATAAGGCATTTTGCCGGTTATCCCTTTGGAACTTCAAAGAAAAAAGCATCAACCATTTTTATAACACAGCCTACTTTTTTATAGGCTCTGTCATAGTATGTGGCTGTTTCATCTCCAAAGCACGGTGAAAATACGGTCTTTTTATCCAGTTTTCCCATTGGCGGAATCTAGAGCTAAGGTATTTTGCTGGTTATTCCTTTGGAACTTCAAGGAAAAGGGCATCAACCATTTTCTAGGATACAGCCTTTTATAAAGGCCATGCCGCAGCAAATCGATATTTTAGAGCAAATGAACTTTAAAAATGCACAATTTTAAAGTTTAAGACACGCCCGATCCGGCATAGAACAACGCAAATACATTGCGCTTACACCTTCGCAACACGCCTGCTTCCCGCAGCCGGAAGAGTATTTTCAACATGAAAACGCTCTAGGTTGTGTCGTCATTTTACATATAATTATTTGAAATTATTGAAAACAATTTTTTTGTAACCTAAAAATAGTTACAATAATTTCAATAAATTATATCTAATTGATGACATGACCTAGGACGTGTTCACACTATGCTGAATTTTTCCAATGGGTGAAGCGGGTTGGAAGGAACATTCAACATGCTAGAAAATTAGATATAACCATTTGTAAAAATATATTTATTCTTTATTTGTATGGGCACACCCCAGCGTACGGCCTCCCCACCACTCGAAAGTCTTAGGAGGAGAGGGGGAGGTGCAGGAGGGGGAGAGGAAGCCCTTCTTCAGAAGGGTTCCTCTCCCCCTCCTGCTGCCTTCACCCCTCAGCTCAAAAGAAGCTGAGGGCCGTCCCTCAAGGGCAAAACGCGCCCGATAAGCCACGCGGGTTCACCGAGGGCGGCAAGACGCTCCTGAGCCTCCTCCACGCGCTCCTGAGGCACAGCCAGCACCAGCCCCCCGGACGTCTGCGCGTCGAATACGAGAGTGGCCCTCAGGCTGTCCACACCGGGGCCCACATGCGTGCGGCAGGAACAATGCCTGCGGTTGGCGTAACTGCCTGCGGGGATCAGGCCGTCAGAGGCGAACTCCTCCACATTGTCGATAAACGGCAGCGAGGCGGTATCCACCTCGACGACGGCTTGGGAACCCCGCGCCATCTCCAGCAGGTGCCCGCCGAGCCCGAACCCCGTGATATCCGTCGCGGCCTTGAGGTTCATGGCCCGCAGCACTTCGGCGGCGTTCGCATTCAGATGGGTCGCCCAACGGTAGAGATCGGCTTCGGCCTTGTCGCTGCCGTCCCACTGCGCCTTGATTGCGGTCGCCAGCACGCCCGTGCCGAGCGGCTTGGTCAGCACGAGCGCATCTCCGGGGCGCAGCCCCGCATTGCTGGCTACGGCGTCAGGAGCCACATAGCCGGTCACGGACAGGCCGTATTTGATTTCCGCGTCTTCCAGCGTATGCCCGCCGGCAAGCACGGCCCCGGCCTCGACGATTTTTTCAAGGCCGCCCGCCAAAATCTCGGCAAAGACCTCCAACGGCACATCCTGAGCCGGGAACGCCGCGATATTCATCGCAGACCACGGAAACCCTCCGACGGCGTACACGTCCGAAAGCGCGTTCGCCGCCGCAACCTGACCGAACAGCCGGGGATTGTTTCCGAGAGGGCTCAGCACATCCACCGTCTGCACCAGCGCCATCCCCGCAGGCGGCGTTCGGAGGATCACGGCGTCTTCATTGTGCTCGAAACCGTGCAACACGCGCCCCTCCGGATCCGGTACCCCCGGCAGGGACGACAATACCTGCTCCAGCAACTCTGGAGCCGTCTTCGCCGCTCAGCCGGCGGCCCTGGCTTTGTCCATCAGTCTGAACGACATGACATGCTCCTTGAATGAAGGTTGATGATGGAAAAACGAAACAATGAGGGGAACGCACGGCCCGTGTCAGCTTCCCCTCAGGCAGCCCATCCCCGCCGTTTGGGGGAGGGCCTAGAGATCTTCCCTGTCCAGCACGCGGCAGCCGATGGCCTCTGCCAGATGGGGAACCCCGATGGATTCCGCCCCGGCGAGATCCGCAATCGTCCGGCTTATCCGCAAGATCCGCGTATAGGCGCGGGCGGAAAGCGCCAGCCGCCGCACGGCTTCCCGCAGGAAAGCCCTTTCCGGCGCTCCCATGCCGCAGTGCGCCTCAAGAAGGCTGCCGAAAAGATCGGCATTCGTCCGGCAATAGGGAACCTCCGCATAGCGCGCTTGCTGCACGGCCCGCGCGGCAAGCACACGTTCGCGCATCCGGGCCGACGTCACAGGCGAGGCCCCTGCCTGCAACTCCTCATACGGCACGGCGGGCACGTTGATGTGCAGGTCGATGCGATCCAGAAGCGGCCCGGAAAGCCGCGACCGATACCGCCGGATCAGCCCCGGCGAACAGACGCACGTATGCCGGGGATCGGTGGCATAGCCGCAAGGGCACGGGTTCATGGCCGCCACCAGCATACAGTCAGCCGGAAAGGTTACCGAATGCGCCGACCGGGATACCGTCACCGTACCGCCCTCAAGCGGCTGCCGGAGCATGTCGAGCGTATTCTTGCCGTATTCCGGCAGCTCGTCGAGAAACAGCACGCCCCGGTGGGCGAGAGAAACTTCGCCGGGCCGGGGATACATCCCGCCGCCGACCAGCGCCGCATCGGATACCGTGTGGTGCGGTTCGCGGAAAGGACGCTCGGATACGAGCCCCTTGCCGCCGAGCATCCCCGCCACGCTGTAGATTTTGGTCACTTCCAGCGCCTCATCCGGCGCAAGGGGCGGGAGTATGGACGGGATGCGCTTGGCGAGCATGGTCTTGCCGCTTCCGGGCGGGCCGATGAGCAACAGGTTGTGCGCGCCCGCCGCCGCAATTTCGATGGCCCGCTTGGCATGCTCCTGCCCTTTGACGTCGGCGAAATCCAGAATCCCCCGCGCAGGGCCGGCGTCAGATACGGGCGGCGCGGCGGGCGTCAGCTCGCATTCGCCCGTGAGGAAGCGTACGGCTTCGTCCAGCGTCGCCGGGCCATAGGCGGGAAGCCCCTTGACCAAGGCCGCTTCAGAGGCGTTTTCCGGGGCGGTGACGATGCCCTTTGCGCCTTCGTTCCGGGCCAATATGCCGAGCGGCAGGACACCGGGCACAGGCTTGATGGCGCCGCCCAGCGAAAGCTCCCCGGCGAGGAACCAGCCCTCCAGCCGTTCCGCGGGCAAGATGCCCGCCGCGCCCAGCAAAGCCACAGCCAGCGGCAAGTCGTAGGCGCTTCCGGCCTTCCGGCGATCCGCAGGCGCCAGATTGACGGTGATGCGCGCCGCAGGCAGCGTGAACCCGCACGAACGCATGGCCGCGAACACCCGTTCCTTGGCTTCGCGTACGGCGCCTTCCGCAAGCCCAACCATCACAAAGGCAGGCATCCCCTTCCGCAGGAAATCCACTTCCAGATCCACCCGGAAGGCGTCCACGCCCTGCAACGCCCCACATGCCAGCCTGACGATCATACTTTATCCTTTACGCAGTGTCTCCGGCGGGCCCGTACACATATTGATCCGGCACCCGTCCCGCCCAGCGTCGGGGCAAACGCCAACGCCCCATACACAATATCCGCCCCAAAACTAGCATACAACCGCCAAGCAAGACAAACGGCCGCCTGCGCGCCGGACGGCCCTCCTTTTCCCCCTTCACCGCAGGCCGCTTTTTTCCACGCCCATCCCCAAAGGCTCCCCATAAAAAAAGCTCTGTTATAGTATATGGTTGTTTCATCTCCACAGTGCGGTGAAAAATAGAGCTTTTTTTCCAGTTTTCCCCTTGGCGGGATCCACGGCTAAGGTATTTTTCCGGTTATCCCTTTGGAGTTTCAAGGAAAAAAGCATCAACCATTTTCTATAACACAGCCTAAAAAAAACGCCCGGACGGCATCGTCCAGACGCGGCCCGCCGGGAAAACCGGCGGCAAAGGCCTGATAAACGGGGAGCCTTTGGAGAGGCACGGGCCAGCCCAACGGTTTCGGGAAGGGGCGGGAAGGCTTTCTCCAGAAAAGCCCTCCCGCTTCTCCCCGATCCCATATGGCGATCTACTTCCGTTTCTCTTCCTCAAGAATCTCTTCGGCGCGCAAAAGCGCCTCGTCGAGCGACGGGTAGATGTTCTCCTCACCAACGGCGCGGAGGATGCCGACCCGCTGGAGCGTCCTGCGGGCGGGTTCCTGCACGGCGGCAAAGAGGACGCGGCAGCCTTCCTGACGGCGCTCAAGGAACGCCTCCAACGCGTGGATGCCGGTCATGTCGATGGCGGGCGTGTTGTGCAGGTACATGATGAACACCTTGGGAGGCGTCTCCATCGCATCCAGCGTGGACTGGAACCGGTCGGCCACCCCGAAGAACAGCGGCCCGTTGATGGCGAAAATCTCCACGCCGTCAGGCACGGCTTCCTCATCGGGAAGCGGGATGTCGTGCGCGGCGGCCTCTTCCTCTTCGCCGGAAACGCAGGTGTGGATGCCCGTCAATTCGCTCATGCGGCGCATGAACAGCAGGGAAGCCAGCATGACCCCGGTATACACGGCTACGGTCAGATCGAAGACCACCGTCAGCGCGAAGGTCAGGATCATCACCGACCAGTCGGACTTCGGCCCCTGGAAAATATGCCGCACCGTCCGCAGATCGCTCATGTCATAGGCGACCATGACCAGCACGGCGGCGAGGGCCGCCAGCGGGATATACTCGGTCAACGGCAGGAGCCACATGACCACCACGACGAGGAACAGGGAATGCACGATGGCGGAAATGGACGAATTCGCACCGGCGCGCACGTTGGTCGCCGTGCGGGCAATGGCGCCCGTGGCGGCGAAGCCGCCGAAGAACACCGAGGCCACGTTGCCGATGCCCTGCGAAATCAGCTCCATGTTTGAATTATGCCTGTCGCCCGTCATGCTGTCCGCCACCACACAGGCCAGCAGCGACTCGATGCCCGCCAGCAGCGCGATGGTCAACGCATCGGGGAACAGCTCGCGGATGCGCTCGAAGGTGATCCCGTACGGCAAAGTGAACTCAGGGAAGCCCGTGGGCAGCGAGCCGAACCGGGAACCGATGGTATCGGTGGGCAGGGAGAACAGCCACACCAGCAGCGTGGACAGGAACACGGCCACCACGGGCGCGGGAACTTTGGGGATCTTGCGCCTGACGATCAGGATGACCAGCAGCGTGAAGGCCGCCACCCCGAACGTCGCGGGGCTGAAATCCATGGCGTTTTGGGCATAAGCCCCCCACTTGTCGAAAAATTCCGGCGGAGTATCGACAAGCGGCAGCCCGAAGAAATCCTTCATCTGAGAGGAGAAGATCAGCAGCGCAATCCCGGCGGTGAACCCCGTCGTCACCGGGTAGGGGATGTATTTGACCAGCGCCCCCAGCCGCAGGAACCCGAAGATGACAAGCAGGATGCCCGCCATCAGCGTGGTCAGGACAAGCCCCTCGTAGCCGTGCCGGGACACGATGCTGTAAATGATGACGACGAACGCGCCCGTCGGCCCGCTGACCGGGAACCGGCTTCCGCTGAAAAACGCCATGAAGAAACCGGCGACGATGGACGTGTACAGCCCCCGTTCCGGCGTCAGGCCTGAAGCGATGGCGAACGCAAGCGCGAGCGGAAGCGCCACAACGCCCACGGTGATCCCCGCCGAAATGTCCTTGGACAGCATCCCAAGGCTGTACCCGCTGCGGATTGTCTTAAAAAGGCTCGGAACAAGCGGGGACTTGTGCTGTGCCGGCTGTGCGCTGGACATGAAACCTTCTCCTCCCAACAAAACGAGGCATGAAAAGATGAAATGAAACGGCCCTACACGAGCGGATCCGACGGAACCGCCGGGACGGAGCGCCTGCCGATCATGAGCTTGCGCTCATAATAGCGGAGCACCGCGGAAATGCTCAGCGTCATGGCCAGATAGAAGATGGCGACGGTAATCCACACTTCAAAGGCCCGGAAGTTCACGGCGATGATTTCCTGCCCCTGCCGGGTCAGCTCTCCCACGCCGATGACGACGAGCAGGGAGGTGTCCTTCAGCGAGATGATGCACTGGTTGGTCAGCGGCGGGATCATGCGCCTAAAAGCCTGAGGCCAAATGATGTAGAGCATGGTCTGGGCCTGCGTGAGCCCGGTGGACCGTCCGGCTTCCATCTGCCCCTTGTCGATGGACTCGATGGCGCCGCGCACGATTTCAGCGATGTACGCGCCGGAGTTCACGCCGATGGCGATGACGCCCGCCACGTCGGGGGGGATGCGCATGCCAAGGGCCAGCGGCAGGCCGAAATAGAGGAACATTACCTGAACGATCAGCGGCGTCCCGCGGATCGTTTCGATGTAAATGATGGCGATGCCGCGGAGGAGGCGGTTCCGAGAGGTATTGGCAAGCCCGGTGATGATGCCGAGCAGCAGACCGACGAGCAGCCCGCCCAGCGTGATGATGAGCGTCAGCTTCATCCCGCCGAGGAGCTGGGGCGCGGTTTCCAGAATGATCGAAGGTTCAAAATCAAAAGCCATGAGGCACCCGATGGATTAAAGGAGAAAAAGGGACGGGGAGGCAGAAACCTCCCCGTTGCTCTATTCCAGCGAATAGAGACACCCTACATATCGGATTCCTTGGGTGCGAAACCGAACCACTTTTCATACAGCTTGGCGTAGGAGCCGTCCTTGCGCATCTGCGCAAGGACGCCGTTGACCTTCTTCACCAGCTCTTCGCTGCCCTGGGTAAAGCCGATGCCGTACTTCTGGCCTTCGTACAGGGGGCCGACGACCTTGGCCTTGCCCTTGCCGGCGGTGGTGGCGAACGCGGTCACCACGGGCATGTCGAACACCACGGCGTCGACGCCCTTGCTGAGCAGTTCAAAGAACATGCCGTCGTTGTTGGGGAACTGCTTCAGTTCCTTCGCCTTGCCGAAGTCCTTCATGAACGGTACGGAAGAGGTGCCGGTCTTCACGGCAACGACCTTGCCGGCGAGATCCTCAACCTTGCTGATGTTCTTTTCGTCTTCACGGACGAGGATCTTGAGGCCGGACGTGTAATAGCCGTCGGAGAACTGCACGACCTTGGCGCGTTCAGGCGTGATGGTCATGCCGGCGATGCCCACATCCACGTTGCCGGTCTGGAGGCCGGGGATGATGCCGTTGAAGTCCATAGGCTGAAACTTGTAGGAGAGGCCCAGCTTCTTGGCGATGGTTTCCCAGAGTTCAATGTCAAAACCGGTGAACTTGCCGTCCGGCCCCTTGAATTCAAAGGGCATGAAGTTGGTGTCGTGAGCGACGACAAGTTCTTTGGCAGAGGCGGGGGCGACCAGCACGGTCATGAGGGCAAGACCCATGATCAGGGCAGCGATACGTTTCATTATCAACCTCTTTAGGTTAGGGGAGAAAGGAAGGGCCGCATCCGGAACCTTCGGAAAAACGGCGTGGCCTTTTCCACTGCGGAGGGACGGACCCGTCCCGGCGACGAAAACCGGGAGGCACCCACGCGATTCCTCCAGCGCGGGCCCCCCTGTTCCGGGGAGGGGCGTTTCCCATGCCGCCGGAATCCCCGACTCCTGCGGCACACACCCTTCCCCAGCATATCAACGCCTAGAATCACGCATCCATCAACAAAAATCAAGAGCAGATGCCGTATTTCCGTAAAGCCGCGCCCCGCGCCGGATCACGGATGCCGCATTCCTCCTGCTGCGCCCATCTCCCTGCGGCCGCTTTTCTTTTCTGTTGACGCGCCCCCTGCTCATGCCTAATACTCCTTCCTTATTTTTAGGAGGAGAAACCATGTTTCGTACCGTATTGACCAGCCTTCTCGCCGTATTGGTGCTTTGCGGCTCCGCATTCGCCGCAGAAAAAACGCTCATCGCCGCCGCCAACCCCACATGGCCGCCCATGGAATTTCTTGACGAAAACAAGAACATCATCGGCTATGACCGCGACATCATTGCCGCCATCGCCGAAGAAATCGGCATGAAGAGCGAGTTCCGCAACATCGCGTGGGACGGCATCTTCGCGTCGCTCGAATCCGGGCAGGCCAACGTCATCGCTTCCTGCGTGACCATCACCGACAAGCGCAAGAAGGCCTATGTGTTCTCCGATCCCTACTACGAAGTCCATCAGGCCGTCGTCGTCGCCAAGGACTCCGCCATCAAGAAGCCCGAAGACCTCAAGGGAAAGAAGGTCGGCGTGCAGATCGGCACCACCGCCATCGAAGCGCTGCGCAAGATGAACGTGGATATCGACCTCCGCACCTATGACGAAGTCGGCCTTGTGTTTGAAGACATGCGCAATGGCCGCCTCGACGTCGTGGTCTGCGACGACCCCGTCGCCCGCTACTACGCCAGCCGCAAGGAAGGTTACAAGGATCTCATGAAGGTCGCCTTCCTCACCGAAGACGCCGAATACATCGGTTTCGTGTTCAGCAAGGACAACGCCGAACTCGCCGCCCAAGTCAACAAGGGCCTCAAGGCCATCCGCGAGAACGGCAAGGAAAAGGCCATCCGCAACAAGTGGCTTGGCGAATAGTTTTTTTGGATTGAAGATTGGGGAGGGGAAAGGAAAACTTTCTGAAGAAAGTTTTCCTTTCCCCTCCCCAAACCCCACCCCTTTCCTTTCAAAGACTTTTGCCCTTATCGAATCCCTGCTGCCGGCTTTCCCTGTCGGCAAGAAGCCCCGCCCAAACGTATCCGTTTGCGCGGGGTGTTGTTTGTTGGAAAGGCGTTGCGGCGTAAAGGGGATGCACCCGGAAGGAAAACGTGAAGGTGGCGGAAAGGCATTACCGCAAAACAGACATCTCCCATAAGGCGTTGTGCCGAAAGAGTATGCCCCGTCCAGTACGGCCCCCTACAAGATGCTTACGCTGAAACGATGGTGAAATACGGGCCGCAATGGGGCATCAAGGGTTCGGAAGCACGACGGCCAGTGGAAAAACAAAAGGCTGTGCCATAGGAGCCGGGTGATGCTTTCCTTCTCGAAAATCCAAGGGAATAACCAATAATGTGCCGCAGCCATAAAACATCAACGGAAAATAAGAAAAGTCTGCATTTTCACCATATTGCGGAAATAAAACAACACATCCCATGACAGAGCCAAAGAAAAAGGCTGTGTTATGGAAAATGGTTGATGCTTTTTTCCTTGAAGTTCCAAAGGATTAACCAATAAAATGCCTTAGCTGTAGAGCCCGCCAAGGGGAAAACCAGAGAAAAAGGCTGTATTTTCACTGCACTGTGGAGATGAAACAACCACATACTATAACAGAGCCAAGAAAAAAGGCATTGGCATATAAAAAGTGCTGTTTCATTTACATGAGAATGCACTTTTTATATATTTGCTCTTTAATGAGCAAAGATTATAAACTAAGATTGTATCATAATAGTTGATGCTTTTTATTGAAGCCCCAAAGGAATAACCAACAAAATACTTTGGTCATGGATTCCGCAAATGGGAAAATTGGATAAAAAGGTTCTATTTTACCGTACTGTGGAGATGAAATAACCATATGCTATGACAGAGTCTATGAAGCATACGAAAACGCTTACCGCATCCCCGGAAATATAGGCTGCCCATTGAGGAAAATATTGAAGAACCGTTCACTAGAAATGATTACAGGAAACAGGCAATATATGGAAACGGTTTTCATAAATCGACACAGTATGATAGGCGAATGGCCCTTAAAACTTTTGGCTGTGTCATGGGAAACGGTTGATGTTTTATTTCTTGAAATTCCAAAGGAATAACCAATAAAGTTCCCCCATCATGGAGTCCGTCAGCAGAAAAACTGGAGAAAAAGTCTCTCTTTTCAGCATACTGCTGAAATAAAGCAACCATATGCTATGACAGAGCCAAACTTTTTGAAAAGGCTCCATCATTAGGCTATGATTGTTCCATCTCCCCAATATGGGGATACGGCCTTTTTATCCAGCCTTTCCGTTGGCAGGCTCCATAGCGGAAGCATTTTGTCAGCCATCTGACTGCAATTAAAAATAAAATATCAATCGATCATTGTAACGGCCCCTTTGGAAAACTGTTCCAAGCCAGTCCCCGTGCTTTCTGAAAGATACCGCGGCGCGGCCCGTCGCACAGCTTTTGCGGGGGAGGGCTCCTTTTCAGGAGTTTTTCCATGCACGTCGAACGTCTTTTCCAGATCGTTTTTTTGCTCATGAGCGGCTCATGCGGTACGGCGAAAGAACTGGCCGAGCATTGCTCCGTCTCCGTCAGAACCATCCAGAGAGATTTGGATGCCTTGAGCCTTGCCGGTATCCCCATCTTTTCCAACCGGGGGCGGGGGGGCGGCACAGGACTGCTCAAGGAATTTACGCTGGACAAAACATTCATGACCGAGCAGGAGCAGGCTGATATTCTGCATGGGCTCCAAGCCCTTGAGGGTGCGGGATACCCCGGCGGCAATGCGGCCCTCCACAAGCTCGCCGCCCTGTTTCGGAGAAAAGCCGAAGACCGCTGGCTGCGGGTGGATTTTTCCTCGTGGTGCGGCTCCGGGTTCGGCAAGGAAAAGTTCCACCAGCTCAAAGAAGCCATCTTGGCGAAAAAAGTTATCCGCTTCACCTATTTCAGCTCAGAAAACCGGGTGTCCGAGCGTTTCGCGGAACCGTTGTGCCTGCTGTTCCGTGAACGGGCTTGGTATGTTTGCGTCTTTGACAGGCAAAAAGGCCGGGAAACGGTGCTGCGGGCCTCACGGATCCGCGATTTGCACGTCATGGAAGAAACGTTCGAGCGCACCATGCAGGATGATCCGATGGCGACGCCGGACTACTCAAAAAGCTATACCCTGCAACGGGTTGTGCTCCGTATAGATGCCAAATGCGCTTTCAGGGCATTCGATGAATTCCCGGAACAAGATATCCGCCCACAGCCCGACGGCTCTTTTTTGATTGATGAGGAAATGCCCATCAACGAATGGCTGACGGGCTACCTCCTTTCCTTTGCGGACGGCCTTGAAGTTATCGAGCCGGCAAGCCTCCGAACGGCCCTGAAAGAAAAAATCCGCTCCATGCAGGAAAAATATGACAAACAGTTGTCCGGTTCCTAGCGTACAGTCCCCCCATACATCTGCGAAATATTCAGAGCATGGAGGTAAAAATGGACGTATATGAAGCAATCAGGGCCCGGAGAACCATCCGTGACTTCAATGGCAGGCAAGTTGGAATGGACGCCCTTGAGCGGATCATCGGCGCAGGCTTGAAAGCCCCGACCAACAACCATCTGCGCCAATGGGAGTTCGTCATCGTAAACGGCAAAGAAGAGAGGGCCAACCTCCTCCGGGTAAAGAACATGACCAGCCGGGACGAGTGCGAAAAAATGCTCGACGGCTTCGGCATGACGGATGAGGTTCAGCGCAATATGTATCATGAGGCCATGCCCAGACAGTTCTCAATGCTCTATAATGCCGGATGCCTGATACTTCCCTTTTTCAGGGTGCGGGAACCGCTGCTCCAACCAAGCTCGTTGAGTTCCCTCAATGACTTTGCCTCAATCTGGTGCTGCATTGAAAACATACTCATCGCCGCCGCTTCCGAAGGGATATTGGGCGTAACCCGTATTCCTATGGCGGAGGAATCCGAACACATCAAAAAGATTGTCGGGCATCCTGAAAACTATGTCATGCCCTGCTACATCGCCTTGGGCTATCCTGCGGAAAACGCATCTGTACCGGCTCAAAAACGTATTTGCGTAAAAGACAAAATACATAACAATATATGGTAATATCACCAACTGGCATCTTGCTTTTTTCCGCCGGGCGACCGCAGGATACCGGCAAGAAGACATAACAGACCCGGCAAGCCTGAATTTCCAAAGGCTATGCCATAAAAAATAGTCGATGCTTTTTTTCTTGAAGTTCCAAAAGAATTAACCAACAAAATGCCTTAGCTATGGATTCCGCAAGGGGAAAACCGGAGAAAAAGTCCGTATTTTCACCATACTATGGAAATGAAACGACATGATCTGACAGAGCCTTCCCAAACGCCAAGCCCTTGTTATCCTGTTCAATGAATACAATGAGGCTGTGTCATAAGGAGAGGGTTGATGCTTTCTTGAATTTCCGAAGGAATAACCAAGCACAATGCCTCAGCCATTGCGTCCGCCAACGAGAAAAAGGCCGTGCTTTCACCATACTGAGGGGTTGAGACAACCATATGCTGTGACGGGGCCTACAGTTACAAGAAAAAACTTAGGCCCTGCCATAGCAAAAGCCTGTTATGGCATTTCACACAATTCTCGATACTGAGGAAAGTGTTTTTCACCGTTTGGCTTACCAGAAAAACGCTTCAAAAAGGCTGTGTTATAGAAAATGGCTGATGCTTTTTTCCTTGAAGCTCCAAAGGATTAACCAGAAAATGCCTTATCCGTGGAGCCCGCCAAGGGGAAAACCGGAGAAAAAGGCTGTATTTTCACTGAACTGTGGAGATGAAACAACAACAAACTATAACAGGGCCTTCAAAAAACAATAAAATCAACTGATTTCAACTTGTATCCGTCTGTCAAATGTTGTGACAGAGCCAAAGCTCATCCGCGTGCTTCAAAAAAATCCCGGCTTCCCGCCGGAACGGACTCCCGCCGCATAACCTCCCCACCAGTCAAAAGTCTTTGGGGGAGTGGGGGAGGCTTGGAGGGGGCGAGGGGGACTTTCTCCAGAAAGGCCCCCTCGCCCCCTCCAAATTTTTTCTACTCAGCCTTGGCGTGCAGCACGTGCACGGCGCAGCCAAGTCACGGGTCGTAGGCGCGGATCACTCGCCCAACGTTGACAGGGCTGCCAACATCGGGAACGGGAACGCCGATAAGCGCCTCCTCAACGGCCCCGCGCTTCCCGGCGTCGTCCCGCGGCGAACAGTTCCACATGGAGGCGGCGACCACCGCGTAGTCGTCGATCACGCCGTTCTTCACGCGCATGTAGTGGCACAGCGCGCCGCGCGGCGCTTCGGTAAAGCCAATGCCCTCCCCGGCCTGCGGGACTTCCGGCAAGGCGAAAGTCTGCGCGCCCGGCTCCAGCTCACGCAGCCAATACTCAATCATGCCGAGGAGCTGATACACCTCCTCGACGCGCGCCACGTTGCGCCCCATGATCGAAAAAGCGGGGTTCTCCCCAATCTCGCGGAACGTCTCCGCACGGATGCCGAACATATCGGCAAAGAACCGCTGGCCAATGGGCGAAAGCGGCTTGTCGTTGATCCACATGCGCGCCAGAGGGCCGACTTCGACCCGATGCCCGGCATACAAGGGGGCCTTGATGAAGCTGTACGCGCCCTCCTTGCCCACCTGCGGATTGGATTCCGATTTCTGGAGCGGCGTGCCGGAAGGTGCGGGCTCAAACCACGAATAACGCACATCCTCAAGGATGCGGTTCCCGTCGAACGGCTCGTCACGCCCGTTGATGTAGGCCCCGGCATTGAAGAACTGCTCGCCCTTCCTCGCCAGCGGGAACACGCCCACGCACAGGGCGTTCTTGTAGCCGTGCGCCATCCCGAACATATCCATGTAGCGTGAGGCGATGGTGTAGACCAGCGGCAGGTAGCGGCTTTCCACGAACTTCCGTACCTGCTTCATGCGCGCCGCGTATTCGAGAATCGTCCCGCGGTCGGGGATCTGCGCCGCGCCGCCGCCGAGGATGCCCTGCAAGTGCGGCATACGCCCGCCGAACAGCGCCACAAGCTGGTGGCAGACCTGCCGGACTTCCAACGCCTCGATGTATTCGTCCATCGCCAGCGTGTTCTGCTCTTCGGAAAGCCGCAAATCGGGATTCCGGTAGCGCGGGATGAACGGCACGGTATCCGGCCCGTGGAAATAGTCCTGCCCGCCGAGATGGTAAAAATGCAGGATGTTGGACTGGAGATAATTGCCCGCCAGCATCAGGTTCCGGGCTATGCGCCCGTTTTCGGGCACCTCGACGCCGCACACGGCCTCAATCGCAAGGGACGACGCCGTAGCGTGCGCCACAGGGCACACGCCGCAGATGCGCTGTACGATCTGGGAGGCGTCGCGGGGGTTCCGCCCGCGCAGGATGGCCTCGAACCCCCGGAACATGCCGCCGGTGATCCACGCGTCGGCGACTTTGCCGTCCTCCACCTGCACCTCGACCTTGAGATGCCCTTCAAGCCGGGTAACGGGATCGATGGCGATAACGGTCTTGCTCATGCTGCCTCCGGGCGATCAGTTTTCATAGAAGGGGGACATGCCGTCGGGAAAATTGGGCGACGTGCAGCCCACGCAGGTGGCGTTGGCGATGCACCAGTTGACCCCGCCGTTCCACTTCCGCGTGGCGGAGTCGCAGCCGCTCCACGGCCCCCGGCAGCCGAGCTCGAACCGGCACCCCTTCTTGTCCGTCATGGACGGGGAGAAAACACCGTCCTCAAAAGAGCCCAAGTACGGGCAGCTCAGATGCGTGTTCGGATAAAACACCTTGGGCCGCCCAACGTCGTCAAGCCCGCGCATGATCTCCAACACGCCGCCTTCCGTGCCCTTGCGCTTCATGGCGTCGAGCAGGAGGGCCAGCGTCCCGACCATCCAGTCGGGGTGCGGAGGGCAGCCCGGAACATTGATTACCGGGGTGGGGATGCCCCGCATCTTCAAAAATCGGCTTACGCTCACCGCTTCCGTCTGCTGCCCGCGCGCCGCCGGAACCCCGCCGTAGGACGAACACGTCCCGGCGGCAACGACGGCCGCCGCGTTCCGGGCCAGAATGTCCGTGGTTTCAGCCACGGTATATTCATGGTGATCCACTTCCCCCACGACGCAGTATTTCCCGTCCGCCTTCAAGGGGATGGAGCCTTCGACGATAAGCACGTACCGGCTGTTGAACTCGTTTGATTTGTCCAGCATGTTCTGGAAGGCGAGCTGTCCTTCGGCGGCCATGATCGTGGGGTGGAAATGCATGGCGATGATTTCCAGCAGTACCTTGGCGATGCCGGGGTGGGCGTTGTTGAGCAGGGACACGGTGCAGCCCGTACACCCCTGCCCTTCGACCCAGAACACCGGAGGGCGCTGTCCGGTCAACGTTTCCGCAAGCACATCCCGCACGAACGGGTGAAACATGCCGGAAACCCCGATTCCCGCCACCGTCCCGGTGCAAATACGCACGAAGTCCCGTCGGGTAAGTTCCATAGGAAACCTCTTGTTTCGGTTACAGACGTATTCGGGGGAGGAGCCCCCCGCAGGAAGGGCGCCTCCCCCATTCCCTCCCCCAAAATATCCGACAGCGGGGAAGGCCAGCGTCGCCCCGGCGGGAGAGTGCGCCGGGGGCTCCGCCTCTCCAACGTATCGTGAGGGAGCCGTGAATCAATGATTATAAGGGGTAAAGAGAGAGAGAGAAGGGAGGGAGAAAATCGGGGGAGGGAGCTTTTTGAAAAAAGCTCCCTCCCCCGAACCCCCTCCCGCAAAAACTTCGGCTGGTGGGGAGGGCAACGCAAAAGGAGTTCGTCCCGATGCAAGAATACGCCTCAGAAGGGATTGAGCTGGTTCTGCATAGGGCGCGATGTTTCACAGTGTATGGTGTAAATGCAGCCTTTTCCAGCTTTTCCGCTGGCAGGCCCCAGACTAGGCCGTGTCGTCAATTAGATATAATATATTGAAATTCTTTAATTATTTTTAAGTTGTAAAAAGATTACTTTTAATAATTTCAAATAGTTGTATGTAAAATGACGACACAATCTAAGACATTTTGTCGGTTCTCTCTAAAACTTCAAGAAAGGAAACAACAAACATTTACTGTGGCGTCACCAAATATTCCCGAAACCCTTCCATAATAAAAAGGCTGCGTCATAGAAAATGGCTGACTCTTTCTTAAAGGCTGTGTTATAAAAATGGTTGATGCTTTTTCCTTGAAGCTCCAAAGGGATTACCGGCAAAATGCCTTATCCGTGGATCCTGCCAAGGGGAAGCTGGAGAAAAAGGCTGTATTTCCACCGCACTGTGGAGATGAAACAACCACAAACTATAACAGAGCCTTCTGTATTCAGAACACGCTAATAATACCGCATTGTTATATCATTATTCCCTTGGGGAGCTCCAAATTAAGGCATTTGTTGATTCGCTCTTTAGAACTCCAAAAAAGGAAATATCACCATCTAGCTAGTATGGAACAGCCGAGTATTCTTAAAACCCTTCCGTAATAAAAAACGCCCGAACGTTTTCTTCCGGGGCGTCTTTTGGGGATGGCCCTGTCATAATATAAGGCTGTTTTATCTCCACAGCATGCTAAAAATACAGAGCTCTTCCCAATTTTTCCGCTGATGGCCTCCACGGTTGAGGCATTTTATTGGCCATTCCTGTGGAACGCCAAGAAATCAAGCATCAACCGTTTCCTATGACACAGCCTTCTGGATTGCACTGGAAAACCTGTCAAAAAGGATTCGATAAAGTCAAAAATCTTTGAAGAGGAAGGGGTGGGGTTTGGGGAGGGGGAGGAGAAACTTTCTCTAGAAAG